>JBMCIV010000080.1:0-6397 GCA_048616735.1 Wenzhouxiangella sp.
AACGCGGCGAACTCGTCGAGCGCGTGCAGCGCCTCGGCAAAGATCATGTCGGCGCCGGCTTCGACGTAGCGATTGGCGCGCTCGACGGCAGCAGCCATGCCCTCGCTGGCATGGGCATCGGTACGGGCCATGAACACGAAGCCCGGGTCGCGGCGGGCATCGACGCCGGCCCGGACCCGGTCGACCATTTCCGCGACGCTGACCAGCGCCTTGTTCGGCCGATGGCCGCAGCGCTTGGCCTGGACCTGGTCTTCCATGTGGATGGCGGCGACGCCGGCGCGCTCCATCTCGCGCACCGTGCGGGCGATATTGAACGCGCTGCCCCAACCGGTATCGACGTCGACCAGCAGCGGCAGATCGCACACGGCGGTGATCCGGCGGGCATCCTCGGCAACGTCGGCGAGCTGGCTAATGCCCAGGTCGGGCAGCCCCAGCGAGGCGTTGGCCACCCCGGCGCCGGACAGGTAAATGGCCTTGTGACCCGACTTCTGGGCCAGCAACGCGCTGAATGCGTTGACGGTACCGACGATCTGCACCGGCGCCTGCTCGGCGACCAGCGTGCGAAACCTGGAACCCGCCGAAGGCTGATTCATTTCTGCTCTCTCCCTCAAAAGCCGCAAAGCGCTTGATTCTAGCACGCAGACCCGACCCGTCCGGCCCGCGCTAGTGGGCCGATCAGACGCGGTGAATGCGCGCCTGCTCGGCGGCCGCCAGCGCCAGGTTGGCCAACTCGGCGGCCGTGGCCGCGCTCAGAAAAGGCAGCCCGATCGCCCCCTGCGGAAGCACCAGCTCCAGGCCGACGAGATCATGCCGCCGCAGATAGGGGCTGCTGGTCACCCGGGCCTGCTGGACCTGCTCGAGGTCGAAGGCGTCGATGCGCTGTCCCAGCAGCCCCCGACGCACCCACAGCACGCGCTCCTGGCGCGCCCAGCCCCACTGGCGAAAACGCAGGTGCAGGGCCGGCAGGGCCACAACACCCGCCAGGGCAAGCACGAGCAGGCTCCAGTGATCGAATCCGAGCAACAACCCGAGTCCGCCCAGCCCCAACGTCACGGCCAGCAAAAGCCGCGACCAGGCAAACAGCCGAAAGCGTGGGCTGATGCCGTGGAAACGCTCCGGAAAGAGCGCCCCGGGCAGCAGATCCGCGGCCGTGCGGCGGTCTCGAGCGCGCAGCCCCGGCACCAGGAGGGCATCGCGGCTGACGCCAAAGTCCTCCTCGGCGCTGCGGGTCTGGCGCAGCACCAGACTCCAGCAGCCCAGCGCCCGACCCACCGCCGACTGGCGCAGCTGCAGCCCGGTGATCTTGCTGCGCCGCACGGTCTGCTCGCGACGGTCGAACAGACCGGCCAGCGCCACCAGGCGATCCGCGCGCTCGCGCAGCCGAAAGCGCCAGTAACGAGCCAGTGACAGCAGGCCGGACAGCCCGAAAAGAACCAGCAGGAGACCCAACAGGGCGCCGGCGCCCAGGATCCAGGCCGAAGCCGTCACCTCCACTGCAGGCTCATTTTCCAGCACCTGCTCGGCGGCCTGTTCCAGACGTTCGCCAAAGCGCTCGAGCAGATTGCCGCCGACGTAGAAAAAAACCCCGGCGATCACCCAGACCTGGTTGCTGGAAAGACCGTGCAGGAACAAGCGACCCGCGCCGGGAGCGAACAGCGCTGGCGCGCGCTCGGCCGGCTGCTCGGCAGCCCCCTCGGCCGGCTGTCGAGGGTGCGCATCGACCTCACCGCGCGCCGCGCTGATCCGGTCGCGCATGGTCTCGGCCAGGGCGCGATCGATGCCCGGCAACTCGACCTCCTTGTCGGCCGCTCCCGGCGTCTGCAGGCTGAAGCGAACAAGATTGAAGGGCCGGAAGTAAAACGGTTGCCCGAGCTGGATATTCTGAACGCGCGCAAAGCGCACCCGCACTTCCTTGCGCTCGATCAGGCCCCGCCGCACGCGCACCGCGTCATCTTCGAGCCGAAAGCGGAAGCGGCGATGGTAGATCATCGCCCCGAGCACGGAGACCAGCACGAACACCAGCACGATCAGGGCCAACTCGCGCAGGCCCAGCCAGTCGGTGAAAGCCGCCCCGGCGCCGGCGCCGGCAAAAACGAAAAGATTCTCGCGGATCTGGCGCTGCAGGCCGCTGACGACCAGGAACACCAGAGCCAGCGGGCTGAGCCGCTGCCAGCTGTCGGCCGTGGTCACTCGGCGTCCTCTTCAACCCCGCCGCGTGCCGCCTCGCCGCCGCCGTCTTCGTCGCGAATCTGTTCGAGCAGATGCTGGCGGACCTTGCGCGCGGAGCCTGGATCCAGACCCTCGACGCTCAGGTCGGCGCCCATGCCGCCGGCGGTAAAGCACTTGACCCGCATCAGACCGAACAGCCGCTCCAGCGGGCCCGAGGCGGTCTCGACGTGCTGGATGCGCGCAAACGGCAGGATCGCGGTGCGCTGCCAGATCAGGCCCGAGCGATAGATCAGGTCGTGCTCGCGCAGCGCCCAGCCGCGCCGGCGCGCATCCAGCCACGCCACCGCCCCGAACCACACCGCGGCCGCCAGCGGCACCACCACCAGGCCGCTGGGCACGGTCACATCGACAAACGGCAGCCGAGGCGCGACCAGCACCGCCGCCGCAAGCCCGAGCCAGAACAGCACCGACGTCACCACGCCGTAGGGCGCGAAGCTGCGCGCCATCGGATTCAGCGCCACGGCCCGGTAATCGGGCAGCGTCGAAAGATCCACCGCGCGGTTGCTGAACCCGCCGTCTGACAGGCGATCCGAAGGCGTTGAGGAATGGTCTTCCATATCAGCCCCGGTCGGCCCGGCGGATAATGCGCCGACAGCGCCACAGCAGGTAATTGACCGCGAGCCAGAAATGCCGGAACTGCGGATTGCGGGTCTGGCCCTTGTGGTAGCGGTAATAGATCTGCTGGGCGATCACGGCCAGCCTGAACAGTCCGTAGACCTCGTAAAACGCCCAATTCTCGGGCCTGAAGCCGGTCTTTTCGCAGTAGTATTCCACCACCTCGGCGCGCGTGAGCATGCCGGGGATATGGGTGGGCTGGCGCCGGAAACCCTTGAAGTACTTCTCGTCGTCGGCCTGGACCCAGTAGGCCATGGAATTGCCCAGGTCCATCAGCGGATCGCCCAGGGTGGCCAGCTCCCAGTCCAGCACCCCGATGATCTCGAGCGGATCGTTCGGATCGAGCACCAGGTTGTCGAAGCGAAAGTCGCCGTGAATGACGCGGATCGCGACTTCGTCGGGCACGCGCTCGGCCAGCCAGCGCATCACCGAGCGCCCGGGCAGCACGTTCCAGGTTTTCGCCCGGCGAAAGCGCTCCGACCAGCCCTCGATCTGGCGGCGGTTGTAGCCGGCCCCCTTGCCGAGCTTTTCCAGGCCGGCCGCGTGCACATCGACCTGGTGCAGATCGATCAGGCGATCGATGGCCGCGGTGGCCAGCCGCCGGGCCTGCTCGGGCTCCAGATCCAGCCCCTGGGGCAGGTTGGCGCGCAGGATGATGCCTTCCAGCTGCTCCATGACGTAGAAATCCGAGCCGATGACGCTGTCGTCGGTGCACAGCGCGAGCATTTCCGGAACATATGGATAAGCCGGCTTGAGCGCTTTCTGGACCTTGTACTCGCGCACCATGTTGTGGGCCGACTTGGCCTTGGTACCCGGCGGCGGGCGCCGCAGGATCAAATCCCGGCCCGGATAGCGCAGGCGATACGTCAGGTTGGAGGCTCCGCGCGCGAACTGCTCGACCTCCGGTATGCCATCCAGGCCGTCGATACGCGCTTTCAGCCAGTCATCGACAGCCTCGGCATCAAAACGGTCTTCCTGGCGCATGGGTCGAGGACGATCCAGCAATTCCGAAGACAAAGTGGGGGTAGACATGGCCAACGCGCAACTGGGTAAAGCGCCAAGTGTAGCCGGGGCGATCGCGTCTGTCAGTCACAAGCAGGCAAGCTCAGTCCCTGTATCGGGCCAGCTCGATGCGCGCGATCAGGCCGCGATGGACTTCGTCGGGGCCGTCGGCCAGGCGCAGCGATCGCGCCGCAGCCCAGGCCGCAGCCAGCGGAAAGTCATTCGAAACGCCGGCGCCGCCGTGCAGCTGGATCGCCATATCGATGACGTCCTGGGCCATGCGCGGCACGGCAACCTTGATCTGCGAAACCTCGCTCATGGACTGGCCGATGCCCTTGTGGTCCAGGCACCAGGCCGCCTTGAGCACCAGCAAACGGGCCTGCTCGATGGCGATCCGCGCCTCGGCGATCCGCTCTGCGTTGCCGCCCAGCTTGGCCAGCGGCCGCCCGAAGGCCGTTCGCTTCAGGGCGCGTTGACAGCCCAGCTCCAGCGCCTGTTCGGCCAGCCCGATCAGGCGCATGCAGTGGTGAATGCGGCCGGGGCCCAGGCGGCCCTGAGCGATCTCGAAGCCGCGTCCGGGGCCGGCGATGATGTGATCGACCGGCAGCCGCACGTCGGTAAAACTGGCCTCACCGTGACCGTAAGGCGCATCGAGCATGTTCATGGCGGTCAGCATGCGCTCGACCTTGACGCCGGGCGCATCCAAAGGCACCAGCACCATGGAATGGCGGCGATGGCGATCGGCCTGTGCATCGGTCAGGCCCATGAAGATGCCGACCCTGCAGTCCGGGTGGCCGAGTCCGGTCGACCACCACTTGCGCCCGTTGAGCACCACCTCGCTGCCCTCGACCTCGGCCGTGGCCTGCATGTTGGTGGCATCCGATGAAGCGACTTCGGGCTCGGTCATGAAAAACGCCGAGCGGATTTCGCCGGCCAGCAGCGGTTCGAGCCAGCGTTTTTTCTGCGCCTCGGAGCCATAGTGGTAAAGCACCTCCATGTTGCCGGTATCCGGGGCGTTGCAGTTGCAGATCTCCGGGGCGATGAACGAGCGACCCATGGCCTCGGCCAGCGGCGCGTAATCGAGGTTGCTCAGACCCTGGCCGAGCTCGGGGTCCGGCAAAAACAAGTTCCACAGCCCGGCAGCGCGCGCCTCGCGCTTCAGGGTCTCGATCTCCGGCAGCACCTGCCACGGGTTGTCGAGTTGCGCCATGCGCGCGTGCCACGCCGGCTCGACCGGCAAGACCCGCTCATGGAGAAACGCCCGTAGCTTGACCGCCAGGTCCTGGGCGCGTTCTGAAGGGGCAAGATTCATGTTGGGCTCCTCGGAAAGCAGCAAGACGAAAACAGGCCACCAGAGTACCCGGACCCGTTTGTTCGCGCACGCGCATAATGCGCGCCGGAACCGCGCCGTCCATTGCTATACTCTTCGGCGCTGCAAGTCCTTTCAACGTTGCCCGGTTTGCCGGATCGGGGCCAGCATCAACCGTTCAATATTCCAGAGCGTGCCGACAGCAAGTCCAGACTTCGTGATCGCCGGCGCACCCAAGTGCGGTACCACCTCGCTTCACCAGTGGCTCGATCAGCATCCCGACATTCACATGATGCCGGGCGAGCCGCATTTCTTTGCCCACGACCTGGATTACAACCAGCCGGCCATGCCTGCCCGCCGCTACAGCGCTCTGTGCCGAGCCGCAGGCCCGGCCCGGTTGTGCGGTGAGCGCTCGACCTGGTATCTGTATTCCCGGGTGGCCAGCGGTGCCATTCGCGCCGCCAATCCCTCAGCCCGCATCCTGATCCTGCTGCGCCAACCCGCGGAGATGCTCTATTCCCTGCACGCCCATTTCTGCCAGCGCGGCGGACGCGAACCGATCACCGATCTGCGCCAGGCCATGGCGGCTGAAGCGGCGCGCCGCCAGGGCCGCATGCTGCCCGGCGATGGGGGCTTTCCGGAAAAATTCTATTATTCGATGCTGCCGGACTACGCGACGGGCGTGCAGCGCTTTGTCGATGAGTTCGGCCCCGAGCAAGTTCGGGTCGTGTTGTTCGATGATCTTCGCGACCGGCCGCGGCAGACCTTGAGCGCAATCCTGGCCTTTCTCGGCCGGACTGGGGACTTCGAACCGCGCCTCGACGTCTACAACCGCTCGGCACCCGTGCCCGATTCACTCTTTCGCCGTATCTGGCGCCGCGGCAGCTGGCGCTACACCATCCGCCGGCTCAGGCCGGCCTGGTACGAGCGCTTTCACCGGCACCGCAAGCAGCGCGTTCGGGCGCGCCAGGCCCGGCAGCAGCCCTGGCCGGCGCTGGACGAAGACTTGCGGCGCGATCTGAACCAGCGCTTCGAGAAGCAAACCCGGGCGCTGGAGACGCTAATCGATCGGGACCTGGCGCACTGGCGCAGCGGTGCCTGAAACGCGCGCCTGAGGATCAGCGCGCTTCCGGGACCAGGCAGGATGCATCAAGCTCGTAGCGGTCGCGGCCGCTTTGCTTGGCCCGGTACAGGGCCTGGTCGGCGCGCTCGAACCAGGACTCGACCGTCTCGTTGCGTTCC
>JBMCIV010000081.1:0-6393 GCA_048616735.1 Wenzhouxiangella sp.
CGCGAGCGTCTGCGGGTGCTGCGCGAAAGCCATCCCGAGCTGGAGCTTCCGCAAGACCTGCTTGAGGCGCTGGAGGGAACCCCGCAAAACCGCGATGAATAAACCGCTAAACCGGCGGTCTGGCTTGCAATTGGCGATCGGCGGGCGGACTATGCACGAGTGGGCCACGTGGCATGGTCGCTGACGGCCGGCCAGTCCAACGAGTTTTGCCATGAAGCGGAGAGCCCAGACAATCGAGCATGAGCGCGCTTCGGCGTCAGCCGTCGTGAGGCCGGCCGGCCCGCGGGCGGCGACCCGACCCACCGACGGCGACCCGGACCTCCGATGAGCGCGATTGGCCATTTGCGCCCTTCGGACCTGCACGGCCTGAGTCGGCTGAGCATCGACGGCGTCCTCGGCACAACCGAACTGGTCGAGCAAATGCATTACGCCATCGGCCGGGTTGCGGGTCCCAGCCTGCCCTCCAGGAACGGTCGCACGCGCGGCATTACCGGGCTGGTTTACCGTTCGATCTACGGGATTACCGGACTGGTCGGCGCCACCGCGGACCTGGCGTTTGGCCAGATCGTGCCGCGGCTGAAGCCAGCGCAATCCACGCCGCAGCGCGACCGCATGCTGGCCGTGCTCAACGGCGTGCTCGGCGATCATCTCGAGGCCAGCAAAAACCCGCTGGCGCTGACAATGTCCCTGCGCCACAACGGTCAGCCCTTGTCGCCGGCGCCGGATCTTCTGGCCGCGCAGCTGCCGCAACCGCGGCGAAAAATCGCCGTCTTTTTGCACGGCCTGTGCATGAATGATCGTCACTGGACGCCGGCTGGTGATGCCCCCGGTCGCGCCGACCTGCCCCGTCTGCTGAGCGCAACGGCAGGCTATCTGCCGCTGCACCTGCGCTACAACACCGGCCGCCGTATTTCGCAAAACGGCCGCGATTTTGCCGATCAGCTCGAAGCCTTGCTGAAGGCCTGGCCGGGACCGGTCGATGAACTGGTGTTGATCGGCCACAGCATGGGTGGACTGGTTGCCCGCAGCGCCTGCCATCAGGCCGAGGCCTCGCGGCATGCCTGGGTCACAAAAACCCGTCGCCTGATCACCCTGGGCAGCCCGCACCACGGCGCGCCGCTGGAGCGCATCGGCCACCTGGTCGACCGCAGCCTGGCGCTCACCCCGTTCAGCCGGCCCTTTGCGCGACTGGGCGCCATCCGCTCGGCCGGCATTCTCGACTTGCGCCACGGCAACCTGGTCGACGCGGACCGGCAGCAGGCCGGGCGGCTCGGGTCGGCACGCGATCGGCGCGTGCCGCTCACGCTGCCCGTCGGCCTTCAGCTCTTCACGCTGGGTGCCTGCCTGGGCGAGAGCGCAACCGAGTGGCGCGCTCGTGTGCTCGGCGATGGGCTGGTGCCGGTCGCCAGCGCCCTGGGACGGCACCCTGATCCCGACCATCCCCTTCAGCTGGCCCCCGCGGCGCAGCAGATTCTCCAGGGCGTCGGCCATCTGGATCTGCCGACCAGAGCGGAGGCCGCGCAAATCGTCCTGGGCTGGCTTGAAGGCGACGCATATCCCCCGATCAAACCCTGAAGCGAGGTCCGGCAGCGCTTAAGCGGGCCGTGATTTTCTTCACCCTGACTTCTGGCAGTAGCGCGCCCGCAGCCTGCGCGCGCAAAATTGTTCTCAACCTGTCTGCCATTGGGAGCACCCACACCATGACCCACTCCATTTCGCGGCGTTTTTTGCTATCCGTGCTGACGATGAGCGCGCTCCTGAGCCTGCCCGCACTGGCCGATTCACCCGTCCACGTGGCCGCCGGCACCGTCCACGAAGGCTCCATAGCAACCCGCAACAGCGGCGTGCGTGTGGAAGACGACGCCCGGATCGAAGGCAACATCAGTGCTCGCAACGGCGGCGTGCGCATCGGCGAACGGGTCACGGCCGGCGATATCGAAACGCGCAACGGTGGCGTCAACATCGGCGCCGGCAGTCAGCTCGGCCGCATCGAAAGCCGCAACGGCGCGATCAGCATCGGCGCCGGCAGCACCGTGACCAACGTTAAAACGCGCAACGGCGGCCTGCGGCTGGGGCGCGACAGCACCGTCTCAGGCGCCGTCGAGACCCGCAACGGCAAAATCAGCGTGGCCGAAAACGTCACGGTCGCTGGCGATCTGGTGGCCCGCAATGGTGGCATCGAACTGGCCAGAGAATCCCTGATCGAAGGCAACGCGACCAGCCGCAACGGCGCCATCCGCTTGGACAAGGCGCGCGTCGTCGGCAACCTCAGCAGCCGGACCGGTGATCTGATTCTTGGCCAGGCCAGCCAGGTGGGCGGCAATCTCGTCATCGAAATTAGCGACAACACCGGCGAACGCGGCTGGTTCGGCTTTGGCCGCGCGCGCTACCCCGAAGCCGGCAACATCGAAATCCTGGAAGGCAGCGAAGTGACCGGCGACGTCATCGTCATCCTGCCCGAAGACTACGACCGCGACCCACCCATCGTCACCATCGACGCCACCTCGCGCGTGCTCGGCCAACTCCAGCTCGACTCGCGCGTGCAGTTAGTGATGGATGGCGAAAGCTCGGGCGACTAGTCAAAAAGACCTTTGTTGACTCGCCCGACGACTTATCTGCAATCCGAAGCGAATCGCTGTCCGGCAGGCGATCCTATGCCTGTTCCGTCATCGGGTCAGGCGTGATCGGCGGGCGTTGATTGCAGCTTGACCGCCGTTGCATGGGCCATTAACTCAATTGCGCCAGTCGACACCTGGGAGCTCACCAGACGGACGGCAACAATCGCATCGGCGTCCAGGTGACTGCTCACCTTGCTGTCATCACGCTGGCGGGCGATGTGCGACGCTTGGCGCTCTTTCAGCCGGTCCGCGCCTAGATGTTCCGCTATTTCGAAACCCGTATTGATCCCTACCCCGACGGTGAGCCTGTTCAGCCGCCGCGCGGCTTGCTGGCCTTTCTGTGGGCCGGGACCGAGGGCCTGCGGCCCTATATTCTGGGCATGACCCTGCTGACCGCCGCGGTGGCGGTGTTCGAGGCCGCGCTGTTCTGGATGCTGGGGCGGGTGGTGGACTGGCTTGCGGCGGTCGAACCCGACGCGCTGTGGGCCGAACACGGCACGACCCTGATGGCGCTGGGGGCGGTGCTGGCCGGGCAACTTCCCCATGCGGCTGCGCTGGAATTTTCACCGGCTGATGCTGGGCCAGTCGATGGGTTTTTACCAGGACGAGTTCGCCGGACGGATCTCGGCCAAGGTCATGCAGACCGCGCTGGCGGTGCGCGATACGGTGCTGACGCTGACCGACATCATGGTGTTTGTCACCATCTATTTTGTCACCATGCTGCTGATTGTCGGCGGGTTCGACGCGCTGATGCTCGTGCCGTTCGTGATCTGGCTGGGGCTGTATGCGCTGATCCTGCGGTTTTTCGTGCCGCGCCTGGCGAAGGTTTCCGAGCGCCAGGCCGATGCGCGCGCGCTGATGACCGGGCGGATCACCGATGCCTACACCAACATCGCCACGGTCAAGCTGTTCTCCCACGGCGGGCGCGAGGCAGCCTACGCGCGCGGGGCCATGGGCGAGTTTCTCGGCACGGTGCACGCCCAGATGCGCCTGGTCTCGGGCATGGAGACCGTGATCCACGGCTTGAGCATGAGCCTGATCTTAAGCATCGGCGGGGTGGCGCTGTGGCTTTGGACGCAGGGCCAGGTCGGCGTTGGCGCGCTGGCCGCAGCGACTGCCATGACGCTTCGCCTCAACGGCATGTCGCACTGGATCATGTGGGAAATGGCGCGCCTGTTCGAGCAGATCGGGACCGTGCAGGACGGCATCAACACCCTGTCGCGGCCGCACCTGGTGCGCGACCGTCCCGACGCCGGCGAGCTCAGCGTGGCGCGCGGCGAGGTCCGCTTCGAGTCGGTCGGCTTCGCCTACCCCGGCCATGACGGTCCCGGCAAGGTGGTGATCGATGATCTGGATCTGGTGATTCGTCCGGGCGAGAAGATCGGCCTGGTCGGGCGCTCGGGCGCCGGCAAATCAACCGTCGTCAGCCTGCTGCTGCGCTTTTTCGAGCCCCAGGACGGGCGCATCGTGATCGATGATCAGGACATTGGCTCGGTCAGCCAGAACAGCCTGCGGGCGAACATCGGCGTGGTCACCCAGGACACCTCCCTGCTCCATCGCTCGGTGCGCGACAACATTCGCTACGGCCGGCCCGAGGCCACCGATGAGCAGATCATCGCCGCCGCCCGGCGCGCCGAGGCCTGGGACTTCATCGGGGGTCTCAAAGATGCCGCGGGGCGCCAGGGCCTGGATACGCACGTCGGCGAGCGCGGGGTCAAGCTATCCGGCGGGCAGCGCCAGCGCATCGCCATTGCCCGGGTGATGCTCAAGGACGCCCCCGTGCTGGTGCTGGACGAGGCCACCAGCGCGCTGGACTCGGAAATCGAGGCCGCCATCCAGGACAGCCTGTACCGGCTGATGGAAGGCAAGACCGTCATCGCCATCGCCCATCGCCTGTCGACGATTGCGGCCATGGACCGGCTGGTGGTGATTGATGCCGGGCGCATCGTCGAGCAGGGCACGCATGCCGAGCTGCTGGCAGCCGAGGGCTTGTATGCGCGCCTGTGGGCGCATCAGAGCGGCGGGTTTCTGGCCGAATCGCTGGAAGCAATCCCGGCTTGATCAGATGGTGAACAGGGAGAAGCCTTCCATTTCTGCCGCGTAACCCAGCCGTTGATCCAAGCAGACAAAGCCCTGGCCCTCCGGCTGATCTTCAAACAGCACCAGGGCGGCCGCTAGCTGACCTGCGCCTGCGGCTCTCAAAGGATAGCGGGCGAGCAGGCGATTGGCCTGGCGACGAACCACCAGGATATCGGTGATTTCGTCCCACTGCCCGGCCAGCAGCGACAGTCGAGCCAGTACATCCCGGCGATCCGCCTGGTTCAGACGACCCTCCCGGAATCGCCGCTCGACCGCGCTGGTGATCTCAACCGCCGACCAGACCCAAGTCACGATCAGGGGATCGTCTTCGAGCCATTGACGGACCACCGGAGTCGTCGCCTCGCTGACCAGCAGAGGGACCAGGGCCGAAGCATCCC
This sequence comes from Wenzhouxiangella sp., assembly GCA_048616735.1. Taxonomy (GTDB): domain Bacteria; phylum Pseudomonadota; class Gammaproteobacteria; order Xanthomonadales; family Wenzhouxiangellaceae; genus Wenzhouxiangella. The sequence goes on from JBMCIV010000081.1 coordinate 5,096, forward strand.
AGTACTTCAAAGACGATCTGCCCGCTCATCGTCCAGGGCGTGACCCAAGTCGACCGAGATCGCCAGAGGCTGCAGGGAACAATCCATTCCCGACCCCGGGCGAAGAATCCCGGATGCAATCAGTCGCTGTCGACGCTGGTGATCGGCCGCGTTGTCTTCAGCCCGATCAACGTCCAGCGACACCAGCCGAGCCACCGGCTTGCCACGGTCAAGGACCTGAACTTCGCCGCCCTGGCGGACTTCGCGCAAATAGGCCGACAGTCGGGCTTTCAGTTCGGATACCGATGCTGTGCTCATAGCTGACTATACTAGTTATATTGAAAAGGCCTGACAAGCATCGGTGATGTCGAGTGCCTTCTAGCGGAAATAACCCGAGGGCTGTTTTTTTGATGAATGGCATCAGCATACGCGACCGAATAGAGATCGAGTTTCGGCAACACCTCGCGATCGTCACGCTGGCCCGGCCGAACAAGTACAACGGTCTCGATATGGCCATGATGCTGGCTCTGGATCAGGCGGCCAAGACATTGCGCAAGCCGGGCGACATTCGCGCAGTGATTCTTCATGGCCAAGGGCCGGCCTTCTGCGCCGGGCTGGACTTTGCCAGCGTGCTGCGTCGGCCCGGCAAGCTGGTCGCCGGCTTTCTGCCCTGGTGGCGCAAGACCAACCTGTTCCAACGCCTGTGCCTGACCTGGCGCGATTTGGACGTGCCGGTGATCGCCGCCACCCACGGCTACTGCTTCGGCGGTGGATTTCAACTGGCCCTGGGCTGCGACTTCCGGATCAGCGCGCCGGACTGCCGGTTCTCGATCAAGGAAATCGAATGGGGCCTGATTCCCGACATGGGCGCCAGCATCACCCTGCGCGAACTGCTGCCGGCCGACCAGGCCCTGGAGCTGACCCTCACCGGGCGCCAGTTCGGTGCCCAGGAGGCGCTGGACAAGCACCTGATCACGCGCATCGACGACGACCCGCTCGAAGCCGCCCTGGCCCTGGCCGAAACCATCAGCGCCCACTCACCGGACGCGGTGGCCGCAGCGAAACGGCTTTTTCAGCAAACCCGGGTCCTGTCCGAACGCCGCGCCCTGCGGCGCGAGCGCTGGCTGCAGCTGAAAGTGCTGCTGGGCAGCAACCAGCGCGAGGCGATGAAGGCGCGGATGGAGCAGCGGGAGCCGCGGTTCAAGTCGCGCTAGGAATCCGCCGTTGCAGGCCGCAAAACCGCCCAGTCAACCCTCCGAGTCGGCGATCGTGACCTTCAGATGCTGTGGACTGGCGTCGAAGTGACGGGCGATTGACGC
>JBMCIV010000082.1:0-6359 GCA_048616735.1 Wenzhouxiangella sp.
CCCTGGGGCGCATCGTTGGACGATTCGCCTGGGAAACGCCCTTGTTCGCCGGCCGGCCCGAGCGGGTCAACCGCCTGATCGACGCCGTTCAGCGCGCCGCCAAGGGCGATTCCATCGAATTCCCCGAGACGCTTTCCGGGGCGGGCGCCACAACCCGCTGGTTCATGGCTTCTCTGACGCCGGTGCAGTCGGCATCACGACGCCCCCACACCTTGCTGGCCAGGGCCTGGCAGATCAACATGCCGGTCGATGACGGCGCCAGCGCCACGGCGGCGGTCAACGCCATCAACGGCCAGTTCGGCGAGTTTTACCAGAAGTATCTGCGCGGCCTGGTGCACGGTTGCGGTGATGCAGCCCTGCAGCGCCGGGGGTTTGATCTCAACCAGACCGCCCTGGTCACGCTGGATCGGTCGGGCGCGATACGGTCTTTCAACGACCGAGCAGCGGCCTTGTTCGCCGGTGCTGACGGCTTCGCCATGGGCCGTTCGCTGGGTTCCCTCCTGCCGCCGCTCAATCGACTGATCGGCGAATCAAAAGATCTGGGCCGGACCGATGGGCGCTTTGCCAGACCGCGCTCTGCTGTTGCTGACGTGGAGCTCGACCACAGCCGAAAAGGGTCTGCAAGGGTGTGTTTTGCCGTACGCCAGCTGGCTGCCGACCAGGGGTACGCCGTTGTGCTTGACGAGCTTCCGGACCTTGACCCGACGGGAATCGTGCTCGTCGATTCCCGGGAAGTCGCGGCTTTGAAGAATGCGCTCCACGACGGTCCGGCCAACGAGCTGGTGGCCTTGCGCTGGCGTATCGAACAACTGCAGCGCGCCCGCAGCTCGTCGGATGCGCAGCTGAACTGGCTGGGCGCGTGGCTCAACGATCTGAGGGCGGTCGAATCCTCGCTGCGCGCGCTGATCGACGGTCTTCCTCTGGCCAGCGTGACCGCGGGCACTTTCTACTCCTCGGTCGCCAGGCTGGCGGGCCGGGCTTCGATGACTTCTGCCGCCCGCTGTCGCTACCGGCTGTTCAGGCCGCTGGATCTACCGGACGATAACGCGGCCCACCATCTGTACCTGATCGTACAGGAGGCGGTGACCAACGCCGTTCGCCATGCCAACGCCTCGGAGATCGACGTCCTGATCGGTGAGGCCGGCCGAGACTGCGTGGTGATCAGGGATAACGGCGCTGGGGTCGATCTCCAGCAGCTCTTTTCCGGCCCTGGCCATGGCCTGCGCTCGATGCGGCTGCGCGCCCGGGAGATCGGGGCCGATATCGGCTTTGGTTTCGAGGGCTCGCGCGGCACTGAGGTGATTGTTTTCCTGTGACGTCGGCTGCCTTGAAGGCGTCCCGAATCCGCGTCTTGCACGTGGACGACCACCCCGCAATCATCCAGGCAGCCCGCGAATGCCTGGTTCAGAAATTTGCCGGTCTTGACTATGTCGGGTGCGGGTCTCACGACGAAGCCCAGGCGCACCTGGAGCAGGGCGGCTTCGACCTCGCCCTGCTGGATCTTCTGGTCGACGGCCGCATCGATCTCGGAAGGATCAGGGACTACGCCAGTACAACCCCGACCATCATCTGGTCGATGCGTTACAACTACGGCGTGATCCGGACTGCGGTGGACTACGGCGTGCGGGGTTTTGTGGGCAAGCATGAACCGATCGCGGTGCTGGAGAACGCCATCGAGGCGGTTTTATGCTCGAGCAAGTTTTTCCTGAGCACCGAGGGCCAGGCGATCCTTTCCGACGGGAGCTTGAGTACCTCGTTTCTGCCGCCGGGCTTTTACCAGATCGAGCTGCTTTCTCCGCGCGAGATCGAGGTGCTGCGACTGACCGGGAAAGGGTATTGCATCCAGGAAATCGCCGAGACCCTCAACGTCAAGCCGAAGACCGTCGAGACCTTCCGCCGCCGTATTCGCGAGAAGCTGGAGCTGGGCAACGCGCACCACCTGGCGCCGTTTGCCGTGCGCTGGGTGTCTGACGGCCAACCGCTTTACCTGAAGTACCCCTAGCCGACAGCCGCTTCCAGCGCCTCCACCGGCAGAGTGATTCTGAGCCTTATCTTACGTGGCGCATGGCCCACTAGGATTCCGGCAGGTGCAGCCGCACCACCAGCGGATCGTGGTCGGCGGCCTGGCGCGGGTTCAGGCTGTTGATCGGTACCAGCGCCAGCTCGGCTAACGGTGCAAGCGCCCGGCTGACCAGGATGTGGTCGATGGCCTGGGCATTGCCCTGGAAAACATAGGTGAAGCGTTCGGGCCGCGGCAGGTCGGTGACCGGGTTGTGCAGCGGAACGGCCGGGTCGCTGGTCAGGATGTTCAGCGGTTCTGAAAACCAGTGGTCGTTGAGGTCGCCGAGCACGACCAGGCGCTCGCGCTGCTTCGGGCTCAGCGTGGCCGCGAAATCAAGCACCGCGCGGGCCTGGGCCTGGCGCTGGTCGGCATCGCCTTCGACCGGCGGCTGGCGCTGGCCGAACAGCGGGTCGCTGCCGCCCTTGGAGGCAAAGTGATTGTTGACCACGACCACCGCCTGGCCGTTGAAGACAAACTCCGCGACCAGCGACTTGCGGCTGTTGGCGAAGGCCTGACCGTCGAGGCGCTGCGGGCTGTCGGCGACCAGTTCCACCCGCGCCGGGTTGTACAGAAAAACGTTGCGGATATTGCCGCCGGGCTGGCCGCCGTCGGCGTTGCGTTCGGGCGGCAGATCGATCCAGGCATAGTCCGGTCCGCCGGCCTCGACGATAGCCGCGCTCAGCGTCGCCAGGGTGCGATCGGCCGACACCAGGTCGCTGTCCTCGGCGCCGTCGCCGTCCTGGATTTCCTGCAGCCCGAGGATGTCGGGGCTGTTCAGGACGGTGGCGATGTGGCCGGCCAGCTCGGCCATGCGGCCGCTGCCGACGGCGTCGTCGACGTCGCGCACGGAGCGGACCCGGCCGAAATCCTCGACCACGGGATTGAGATTTTCGACGTTGTAGCTGGCGATCAGCAGGTGTTCGGGGTAGCCGTGGAGGTGACTGCGGACTGTTGTCGGCTCGCCGGGCGTTCGTCGGAGCGCGTGCTCGGCGACGATGCGGAAATTGCCGAAGCGGTAGTCGACGATGCCGGTCACCGGCGCCAGCGCGTCGCCGACCGCGGCCGGGTCGGGAAACTCCGGGCGCAGCAGCGGGTTGGCCTGGATCAGGATGCGCTCGGGGTTGAAGTCGCCCGGCCCGGCAGCGACGGTGCCGTGGCGGCCCAGGTTGCGATGGTTGTCGCTGGCGATGACCCAGGTCTCGAGGAAGCGGCTGGTCGGTCCGACCACGCGGGTCGTCGGCAGGGAAACGCGCATACCCATCAGCGCGGTCCAGAAGTCGATGGCGTTGCGGTCTGGCTGCAGTGGCTGATCGAACCGCGCCGGGGCCAGCTGGGTGGGGACCGCCGACCCGTCGGCGCCGATCGAGACCGGGTCCGGCAAGGCCTGGCCCGGGGCGATGACCTCGACATTGGGCCGCACCATGCGAGTGACGGCCAGATCGGCCGGGCGGTTAGCCTCCCGATGGTGTTCCAGCCGCCCGCGCACGGCGACCCGGTCGCCGCCGCGCACCACCGGTCGACCCTCGGTCAGGACCAGCAGGCCGGCGCGGCGGTCGCTGCCGGGGTCCTGAAGCCAGAAGCGGTCCTCGAGCACCAGGGTGACGATGCCCTCGGTGGTGATGTCCTGACTTTCGATGACGGGCACGCGGCCGTCGCCGTGGATTTCCGGAATGCTCAGGGTCTGGGCGGCAACGCCGGCGCTCAGCAGCAGACCGGTCAGAAAGAGGCAGAAGATGCGCATGGCGGGTCGGGGCGCTCGGCTGAGGATGAAAAAGAGATGATAGTGGAATCGTGCCTTAGAGATCACACGTCCAGCTGTTATGCTTTCACCCCCATCAACACGCACTTTCCAAGGAGTCCGATCATGCCGGTATTGTCCCGACTTTTCCTTTTGCTGCTGCTGGCCACGCTGGTTCCGCTGGCGCTGGCCTCGGATGACGATGACGACCGGGCCGAGCATTTCGAGGGCGAGCCTTCCCGCACCCTGGAAGAAGCGCTGGAGAACTTCAGCGAAGCCAACACGCGCCTGGACGAAATCATCAGCCAGGACCAGCCCGACACCCAGGCGGTAAAGGAAGTCCATGAACTGACCTATACCCTGGAAAACGCCCTGGAAAAGATCCGCGACGAGATGGAAGAACTGGCCGAAGTGCTGGAAGAAGTCCATCTGGCCTCCGAGCGCAATGACGGCGAGACCGTCAAGGAACGCGGCGAGGTCTACTTAGAGACAGCGCGCCAGATCGTTCCTTAAGAAAATACGCCAACGCGTCGGGCCTGACGCGGCTCAATCGCTTGCCGGCAGCCGCGCGACCCGGCGCGGTTGCGGTATGCTCTTGGGTTGTTGGGCGTTTTCAAGGAGGGTCGTCGATGCTTCGATGGATGGTGTTGGGCTTGACCCTGGTCATTGCGCTGCCGGCTTTTTCTAGCTGCGAGCTCAGTTCGGCCCGGGTCAACAACGCGCTGGTCAAGGTGGGGGACTCGGATCGCCGGGTGATTTCCGCCGGCGCCGACCGCGTTGTGAGATTGACGACATCGGCCGGTGGCTCGGCCGGCACGCGCTATGATTTCTACCAGCGCGACGTCACCATTCAGGTCTACGTTCAGGCCGGGCGCATTACCCGGGTCTGCCGCGTCAGGGATTAGCGCCCCGCGGGCTACTGGAAGCGATCACGGAACAGCCGATCGCGTCCGGCCGGCCTGCCGCTGGCGTCGCGCCCGTCCAGTTCGAGCAGATAGGCCTTGAGCCGATTCACATCCGCTTCGCTCAGGTTCGAGGCCGCCCGGTGGGGCGCCGCCCGCGCCAGTTCGCCGGCCGTGGAGACGGTGATGTGATCCAGCGACGGGGTGCCGCGGTTGCTGGACTCGCGGCGCACGACGATGGTGTTGTCGGTTCCGGCCCGCAGGGCGACGTTTTCAAAGCGCAGGCGCGACCATTCGAAATGCGTGCGCTGCTGGCTGAAGCCGGCTTGCTGCGCGCCCGCGCCGTTGACCGAGATGCTCAAGCTGCCGTTGCCGCCGGGCAGGAAGCGAAGCTCCACCGCGCCGATCCCGCCGCCGCCGCCGTCGACGTTGTTGAAGGTGACGCTGTCGCCGTCTTGGCGCAGCCTGACCAGGCGGCCGTGGGCGGTCGAATCCCAGTTGATGTCGATGAAGCCGGGGATCTGGGCCTCGCCGCCCAGGACACCGTGCTCGGCCTGGTAGATGCGGCCGCCGGCGACTTCGAACACCTCGGCAAGGCTTTCGGCCGAGCCGTCGTGAAAGTACGGCGCGGAATCCCAGATTCCCAACAGCGTCGGGGTCGACATGCCGGTCGCCGGCTGTCCCAGCCGATTGCCGGAGCTGTCGCGCAGGGTGCCGACATCGTGCAGGGTGGCCGTGCCCAGCGTGGAGTCGGTGTAGTCGCCGGCCGGGTCGTGACAAGTCGCGCAGCCAAGGTCTGCAAAGATCGCCGCACCGGCTTCGGCCTGCGCGCTGAAGCGGCCGTTGGCCTGCCGGAAGGGGCTGCGCGGCAGGGTTGAGCGGTCCAGCGAGGTCAGGTAGGCCGCCAGTTCGTCGAGCGCCTGGCTGCGGCCGGCGTTGGGGGTGCCCAGCGACGGGTGCGGCGTTTCGCCTTCGGGCAGAAAGCCCAGGCCGCCAAACTCTTCGACGATCTCGATGGCAAAATCCTGCGGTTCATCGAAGTTGGCCGTCCAGTGCAGGTTGCCGTGGGCGGTGCCGGCCCGGCCGCGCAGATCCTGGGTGTTGCGGAAGCCTTCGCGGCGCTGGGTGAAATCCCAGGTGCGGCCGTCGTGGCCGCCGTCGATATGGCAGCTGGCGCACGAGATATAGCCCTCGAAGCTCATCTCGTTGACGCCTTCGGGGTGGTTGCCGGCAAAGAAGAACAGCTGCTTGCCGGCCAGCACGTCCGGCGCCAGTCTTTCAATCCGGCTGCTGGTATGGGTGCTGCGCTGGAAGCGCCGATCACCGCTGGCCAGAAAGTCCGCCATGCGGATGCGGGTGAGGTCGCGGCTTAAAAAATTCTGCACCCACAGGCTGTCGGTGGCGGTATCCCAGGCCAGCCCGCGCGGCGCGTAGCCGACTTCCAGCCTGGCCAGGCTCGAGCGCCCGCCGCCGGCGCGGATTGCCAGATCGTCGAAGATCGAGACCAGATCGTTGCCCTGCAGGGCGGTGAAGACGTAGTCGCCGCGCGGCGAAAACGCCAGGGCGGCGGGTGATTCGCTGTTGTTGGCGTCGATGCTGGCGTTGCTGTGCGAGTTGACGCCGGGCTCGCGGTTACGGTTACGGCTATGGCTTTGGT
>JBMCIV010000083.1:0-6339 GCA_048616735.1 Wenzhouxiangella sp.
CAATCCGTACGCAAGTTTCTCAAGCAGGTCGGCGTGACCTCGCAGCGCGAGATCGAGCTCGCCGTGCGCGCGGCCTCCGAAGCCGGCACGCTGCCCGCCGGCGGCCTGGACGTGAAAGTGGTGCTGCAGTGCCCGGCGCTCGGTCTCGAGCACGAAGTCAAAGGTCAGCTCGAAGCCTGATCCTGATTCGGCGCCTGAATGCGGGCGCCGTTCCAGACCGGCTGGGCAAACGGCTCGACCACCACGGTGGCACCGGCGACGACGTCGCCGACGTCCGGGCCGAGGTTGATCAGGCAGTCCGCTTCGCTCATCGAGCGCAGCACGCCGGAGCCCTGGTGCCCGAACGGCGTCACCGTCAGCCCGTGGTCGTTGGTGACCAGTCGGCCGCGCTGAAACTCGCGCCGGCCGGGCCGCTTTTTGATCGGGTGGGTGACCGGTAGCGACATCTGCAGCGGCAGCATCGGCTCGGCGCCCGCCAGGGCGACCAGGGCCGGGCGCACCAGCTGCAAGAAGGTCACCATGGCCGAGACCGGGTTGCCGGGCAGACCGAAGAACCAGGCCTGGTTGATCTTGCCGAAGGCCAGCGGCCGGCCCGGCTTCATGGCGACCTGCCAGAAGCCGACGTTGCCGAGTTTTTCCAGCGCTTCGACGACGTAATCGGCGTCGCCGACCGAGGCGCCGCCGGTGCTGAGCACGGCATCGCAGCGCGACGCCCGCTGCAGCGCCTCATCCAGCGCTTCGCGCTGGTCGGGCACAATCCCAAGATCCTCGATCTCCACTCCCAGCTCGGTCAGCAGGCCAAACAGGGTGTAGCGGTTGGAGTCGTGAATCTGGCCCGGCTCCAGGATCTGGCCGACCGGCTTGAGTTCGTCGCCGGTGGAGAAGAACGCCACTTTCGGCTTGCGCCGGACGCGCACGTCCGGCACGCCCACCGAGGCCAGCACGCCGAGGTCGGCCGGCGTCAGCCAGCGCCCGGGATGCAGCGCGACGTCGCCGCGGGCCAGGTCTTCCCCGGCCGGGCGAACGTTGCTGCCGGGTTTGGCTGGTTTCTCAAAGCGCACCTGGTCGCCGTCGCGCGCGGTCTGCTCCTGCATGATGACCGTGTCGCTGCCTTCAGGTACGACCGCCCCGGTCATGATGCGCACGCATTCACCGGGACCGACCAGCCCCTGGAAAGGACGCCCGGCGAAGCTTTCGCCAATCAGTTGGAGGGCGGTGCCGGCTTCGGCCACGTCGCTCCCGCGCAGGGCGTAGCCGTCCATGGCCGAATTGGTATGGGCCGGCACGTCGATTGCCGCGGCGACCGGCTCGGCCAGGACGCGATGCAGCGCCTGGTGGATGGAGACGGTTTCGACGTCGGTCAGCGGTTCGACGGCCGCCAGAATGCGCGCGCGCGCCTCTTCCAGCGGCAGCGCCGGAGTGTCGTGGCCGCCGGCCGCCTTGCGTGCCTTGATGTTCATGAAGTTGAATCCTTGAGCTTAAGTTGTTCGGCCAGAGCGTCGCGCTGGGCCGGTGTGTTGATGTTGTCGAAAGCCTCGGGGACATCGCTGAAATCGACCCGCGACCAGCGCCGCGTAGCGTACCACGCGTCCGGTTTGCGTTCGCCGGCTTCCAGGGCACGGGTCAGGTCGCCCAGCAGATCGGCGCGAAACAGGCCGTGCAGGGTGTGCACCCGCCCGCCGGCCTCGGCCACGGCCAGCTCGGAGTCTTGTTCGACCAGCGCCCGGGCCAAGCGCGCGATCAGGTCGCGCGGCAGGCGCGGGGTGTCGCAGGGGACGATGGCCACGTAGGGTGTTTCGGCCGCCGCGAGGACCGCGTGCAGTCCGGCCAGCGGGCCCTGAAAGCCCTCGTGTTGGTCGCCGATCACCGGCAGGCCGAAAGCGGCGTAGTCGTTCTGCGACCGGTTGGCGTTGATCAGCACCCGGCCGGCCTGCGGGCGCACGGCGTCCAGCGTCCAGGCGATCATCGGGCGGCCGCGAACCTCGACCAGGCCCTTGTCGACGCCGCCCATGCGGCGGCCCATGCCGCCGGCCAGGACGGCGGCGGTGATGTTATCAGCGTTCGGAAGAAGATCCATGGGGTTCGCTCTCACGGGCGCCGTCGGCGCAGAAATGGGCATAGTCGATGTAGCCGGGAAATTCGCTTCCCCCGGCGCAGTAGCGGCACTCGGGGTCGGCGCTCAGGCGCAGCTCGCGCAAGCGGGTCGTGCGGCCGTCGAACAGCAGCAGCCGGCCGGCCAGGGTTTCGCCGATGCCGGCGACCAGCTTGATCACCTCCAGCGCCTGCAGCAGGCCGATGATGCCCGGCACCACGCCGATCACCCCGGCTTCGTTGCACGAGGGGGCGTGCTCGGGCGGCGGCGGCTCGGCGAACAGGCAGCGGTAGCAGGGCCGGCCGCCGGCCGGGAACACCGAGACCTGGCCCTCGAAGCCCTGGACGGCACCGTAGACGTTGGCCAGCCCGAGCTTGATGCAGGCGTCGTTGACCAGGTAGCGGGTGGGGAAATTGTCCGAGCCGTCGACGACGATGTCGTAGTCGGCGAAGATCGATTCCACGTTGCCCGAATCCAGCCGCACGGGGTGGCTTTGCACCCGAATCGAGGGGTTGAGCGCCTCCAGGGTCAGCCGGGCCGAGTCGGTCTTGGCCATGCCGACCCGGTCGTCGCGATGCAGCACCTGGCGGTGCAGGTTGGAGCGATCGACCCGATCGTGATCGACCAGTCCCAGGGTGCCGATGCCGGCCGCGGCCAGGTACAGCGCCGACGGCGAGCCCAGGCCGCCGGCGCCGATCAGCAGGACGCGCGCCTGGCCCAGACGGGCCTGGCCCGGCGCGCCCAGCTCGGGCAGCACCAGCTGGCGCGCATAGCGCTGCAGCGCGTCGCGGTCCGGGGTTTCAGGCAGAACGTAGGGCAGGCCTTCGTCTTTCCAGCGGTTGAACCCGCCCTGGACCGCGGCCACCCGGCGATAGCCCATCTGGCGGAGATCGTCGGCGGCCAGCAGCGAGCGGGTCGTGGCCGCACACAGCAGCAGGATGTCCTGGTCCGGGTCGGGCGCCAGTTCAGCGATGCGCATCTCCAGGTAGCCGCGGGTCACGGCCTGCGCGGTTTCCGGCAGGCCTAGGGCGATTTCTTCGGCCTCGCGCACGTCCAGCAGAAGCGCGCCGGCGCGGCTGCGCGACAGCGCCTCGGCCGGGTCGACGAGCCCGATTTGTTCGCGCAGCTGCGCAAGACGCTGATCCAGCGACATCGGCAAATCCTCAGCCACCGGCCACCGAAGGCACGACCAGCAGCGTGTCGCCATCGTTTAAGGGGGTGTCGAGCCCGCGCTCGGCGCGCACGTCACGCTCGTTGACGAACAGGTTGACGTGCGGGCGCAGCTGGCCGCCGCGGGTCAGGATGCGACTGAGCAGCAGCGGATGGCGATAGCCCAGGGCTTCCAGTGCTTCGCCGACGGTGGTCGCGGCAACCTCCAGGCCGGCCTGATCTTCGGCCAGGACCTGCAGGGCGGCGGGGAGTTCGATTCGAATCATGCGCGGCTTCCGTTTCGTTCGATGATCTCGACGACCGGCGAGGAGCGCGCGCGGTCACGCCTCAGGCTGGTCAGAACCACGCGCTCAAAGCGCGCGCTTTGCGCCAGCGCCAGGCGCGCGGCCTCAGCGGCCCGGGCGCGCGTGGCTTCGTCGTCGACCTGGTTGATGATCGGTGCCACCGTCAGCGCCTCGGTGCCCTGGGAAATCCCGCCCGGTCGGGTGAACACCGCGGCCAGGTGGGCCGGGGTCAGGGTCTCGCCCATGGCCACGCCCAGGACTTCGGCCACCCGGTCGGGTCGATGGACGAACTCCTCGGTCAGCGGCTGGCCGATGACCCGCGCCGAGAGCACCATCAGCACGGTGCGCGTTTGTCTGGGCAGCACCGGCTCGCCCGGCTTCGGGCATTTCAGGCCGCGCATGCGCGCGCCGTCGGCCTTGACCAGGGTGAGATCGAATCCACCGGCCTGGTGCAGCCGGTCCACGCCAGCAACGCTCATGCCGCCGTAGCGCCCGCTTTTTTCGCTCGGCAGGAGAAAGGCGTGTCGACCGCTGTCCGGCAGATTTGCGGCCAGTTCCAGCAACGCTTCTTCGGGGCCGACATGCACCTCTACCCCGGTCCAGCGCGGCGGACGGGCGGTGAACACCGTACCGGTCCAGGCGACCCGACCCGAAGCACCGGCCGCCAGCTCGTTGAGCACGCTTTTCTTGCCGCCGGCGCCGATCGCGGCCACGATACCGCCGCGCACGCCCAGCGCCTGCGCAAGCTCGCTCATGTCACGCCTCCGGCCTGGACGCTGAGTACGGGCGGCAGCACGGCCGGCAGCGCCTGCCAGGTCTCGCCGCGATCGCTGCTGGCATAGACCTGGCCGCTGGAGGTGCCGAAGTAGACGCCCAGCGGCGCCAGTCCGTCGGTATCCAGGCCGTCGCGCAAGACCGTGACAAAACAGTTTTGCTGCGGCAGGCCCTCGGTCAGCGCCTGCCAGGTGGTTCCCGCGTTGTCGCTTCGATAGACGCGAAGCTTGCCATCCACGGTGGCCCGAAACTGGCTGGAGTCCTCCGGGATGGTAAACAGCGTATCCGGGTCGGCCGGGTCCAGGCCCAGCGCGTAGCCGAAGTCGCTGGGCAGGCCGGCGGTGATCTCATGCCAGCTCATGCCGCCGTCATCGGAGCGCCAGGTGCCGGTATGGCTTTGGCGGTAGAGGCGATCGGGATCGGCTGGGTGCATGCGCAGAGTATGGTCGTTATGCCCGGCCGGGGCATTCTTTTCGGGCAGGTAGGGTGCGCGGATGCCGACATTGCAGGCGCACCAGCTTGTTCCCCCGTCGTCGGAGCGGTAGGTGCCGCCGGCAGCCAGCGCGGCATACAGCCGCCGCCCGCTGGCGGCCAGCGAATGCACCGCACAACCGCCCTTGGCCGGATGCCAGCGGTCGGCGGTGGGGTGGTGGTGGAAGCCTTCCAGGCACGACCAGCTGTGACCGCCGTCGCGCGAGACGAACAGGCCAGGTGGCTCGATCCCCGCATACAGGGTATCGGGCTGGTCTGCCGGTCCCGGCGCCAGAGACCAGATGGTCTTGAGGTGGGCGGCATCATCATCCTCGCCGTGGCTGGGCACGGCGCTGAGTGGATACCAGTCGCGTCCGGCGTTGTCGGTTCGGTAGACGTGAATACCCCAGATCGGGTGATGGGCTGCGGCAAAGCCGCGCTGGCCGTCGCTGCGCGGGTCGAGAAAAGCGCGCTGGATCTCGTAGCCGGCCAGGTGCGGACCCTCGATACCGAAGCGCTTGCGCTCATGGTCGCTGCGGGCGATGAACAGGCCCTTGCGGGTGCCGATGAGCACGGCCACAGCGGACAGTTTCGACATGCAAAATCGTCTACGATGAAAAGAATCCAAACCAGTATATCGAATGCCTGAAATGAGCGAAGCACTGCAACAGCGCATCGAGCAGATCGTGCTCGACGGCCAGCAGCGGGCCCTGGGCCCGGAATACCAGGGCGCCTGCGTCAGGCCGCAGCTCGAGCTGTCGGACGGCAAGGCTTCCGTGGTGCTGGAAGTGGCCTACCCGGCGCGGCGTTTCGGGCGCCGCCTAGCCGCGGAGCTGAAGGCCGCCATCCAGGCTCTGCCCGAGATCGGCTCGGCCGCGGTGAAGGTCACCAGCAAGATCAGTCCGCACCAGGTCCAGCCCAACGTGCAGCGTCTTCAGGTGGTCAAGAACATCATCGCCGTCTCCTCGGCCAAGGGCGGGGTCGGCAAGTCGACCGTGTCGGCCAACCTGGCGCTTGCGCTGGCCGCCGAGGGGGCCAAGGTGGGCATGCTCGACGCCGATATCTACGGCCCCAGCCAGCCGCGCATGCTGGGCATCAGCGGCCGGCCTGACTCGGTCGACGGCACCACCTTCGAGCCGATGATGAGCTACTCGATCCAGTCGATTTCGGTCGGCTACCTGATCGATGAGGAAGAGCCGATGATCTGGCGCGGGCCGATGGTGACCAAGGCCATGCAGCAGCTGCTTGGCAATACCCGCTGGAAGGATCTGGACTACCTGATCATCGACATGCCGCCGGGAACGGGTGATATTCAGCTGACCCTGTCGCAGCAGGTGCCGGTGGCCGGGGCGGTGATCGTGACCACGCCCCAGGACATCGCCACGCTGGATGCGCGCAAGGGACTGCAGATGTTCCGCAAGGTGAACGTGCCCGTGCTGGGCATTGTCGAAAACATGAGCCTGCACACCTGCTCCAACTGCGGCCACTCCGAGCACATTTTCGGCAGCGGTGGCGGCGAGCGCATCGCCAATGATTACGGCGTGCCGC
>JBMCIV010000084.1:0-6318 GCA_048616735.1 Wenzhouxiangella sp.
CCAGGCCTTGCTCGAGCACGGCGCGCGCACCCAGGACCCGGATGCGCTGCTGGCCGAGGTGCGGGTGGCGCTGGGTCGCCAGATCGTTCAGGAGATCAACGGCATGAACGAACAGATGCCGGTCATCACGCTGGCCCCGGAGTTGGAGCAAATGCTCCACGACCTGTCGCAGAAAGGCGGCGGTGGGGCGCTGGAACCGGGCCTGGCCGAGCGCATGCAGACATCGCTGCAGCGCACCACGCGCGAGCAGGAAGCGCGCGGCGAGGCCGCCGTCCTGCTGGTGCCGCCGAGCATCCGCGGCATGCTCGCGCGCTTTGTGCGCCAGGCGGTCAGCGGCCTGCACGTGCTGGCCCACAACGAAATCCCCGACGACAAGCAGCTGCGGCTGGTCGGGTCGGTGGCGCGCTGATGCCGACGCGCAAGCGTCTGCCAGTCGCCAAATGATCAACAAGGAAGCCGAGCGATATGAAAATCAAGCGATACATGGCCCCCGATATGCGCCAGGCCCTGAAAATGGTGCGCAAGGAGCAGGGGCCCGATGCAGTCATTCTTTCCAGTCGCCGCGTAGCCGGCGGGCTGGAGTTGATCGCCGCGGTCGATTACGACGAAAGCCTGGTCGAGCAGGCGGTGCGCCACGGCCAGGACGAGGCGGCGGCCTCGCTGCAGCGCGCTTCGGCCCCGCCGGCGCCATCGGAACGCGCCGGGGTGGACGCGGCCGGAAACGAAGGGCGCGCGCCGGTCGACGAGCTGCTTGCGGCCGAGGAACCCGATGCCGACCAGCCTCCGCGCCCGCGCAGCGAAAGCACCGGACGGCGCAAGCCGCAGATCGTGTGGTCGCAAGAGCCGACCCTGGTCAGCATGCGCGCCGAGATCAACGCCCTGCGCCGGATTCTGGAAGGACAGTTGTCCAGCCTGGCCTGGAACGACCTGGCCCGGCGCAGCCCGGCCCGGGCGGCGATCCTGCGCCAGCTGCTTCAGCTGGGCCTGGCGCCGGAGCTGGCCCAGGAGCTGGCCAACGGCCTGGAGGATGCGAGCGAGGATTTCGGCGTTGGCTGGCGCCAGGTGCTGGGCCAGCTTGCCCAGCGCGTGCGCGTGAGCGAGAACGAACCGCTGGAGCAGGGCGGCGTCATCGCCCTGGTCGGTGCAACCGGCGTCGGCAAGACCACCACCATCGCCAAGCTGGCCGCCCGCTATGCCCGCCAGCACGGCCCGGAAAGCGTGGCCCTGATCAGCGCCGATGACTACCGCGTCGGGGCCCAGGAGCAGCTGTTCACCTACGGCCGGATGCTCAACATCCCGGTCTACGTGGCCACCACGGCGGCCCAGCTCACCGAACGCATCGGCCGCTTGAGCCACGCCCGCCTGATTTTGCTCGACACCGCCGGGGTCGGGGCGCGCGATGCCCGCCTGGAGCGTTCGCTGGAATCGCTGGAAAGCGCCGGGCGGCCGTTGCTACCCTATCTGGTCCTGGCCGCCAACTCGCAGCTGCCGGCCCTGGATGAGTCGGTGGCAGCGTTCAGCCGTCTGCCGCTGGCCGGCTGCGTGGTGACCAAGCTCGACGAGGCGGCCAGTCTGGGCGGTCTGTTGAGCGTTCTGGTCCGCCATCGCTTGCCGATCGCCTATAGTACCGATGGACAGGAAGTGCCCGAGCATTTGCGCCGGGCCAGCGCCCGCAACCTCGTGCGTCGGGCGCACGAACTGACAAAACCGGAAGAAGACGAAATGGATGACGACGTGTTTGCCCAGCAGCTGGGCCGGAGTGCCGAGTATGCCTTTGCCTGATGGCGGCAATCAGGCCGCCGGGCTGGTCGCCGCCAGCGGCCGCCGGCCGGTCCAGGTGATCGCCGTGGCCAGCGGAAAAGGCGGGGTCGGCAAGACCAACGTCTCGGTCAACCTGGCCACGGTCCAGGCCTTGCGCGGGCGCAAGGTGTGGATGCTCGATGCTGACCTGGGCCTGGCCAATATCGATGTCTTGCTGGGGCTCAACGTGCGCCGCAACCTGTCGCACGTGCTCGACG
The DNA here is from genome assembly GCA_048616735.1 of Wenzhouxiangella sp. Taxonomy (GTDB): domain Bacteria; phylum Pseudomonadota; class Gammaproteobacteria; order Xanthomonadales; family Wenzhouxiangellaceae; genus Wenzhouxiangella. The sequence goes on from JBMCIV010000084.1 coordinate 2,019, forward strand.
GCAGCTGCGAGCTGACCGATATCATCATCGAGGGGCCGGGCGGCATGAAGATCGTCCCGGCCTCGTCCGGCGTTGCCCGCATGACCAACCTGGGGCCGGCCGAGTGCGGCGGCCTGATTCAGGCGTTCTCCGAGGTGGCTGAAGACGTCGACCTGCTGGTGGTCGATACCGCGGCCGGGATCAGCACCTCGGTGACCATGTTCGCCCGCGCCGCGCACCACGCCCTGGTGGTGGTGTGCGACGAGCCGGCTTCGATCACCGACGCCTACGCCCTGATCAAGGTGCTGGTGCGCGACCACGGCATGCACCAGATCCAGGTGCTGGCCAACATGGTGCGCAGTCCAGCCGAAGGCAAAGCGCTTTACCAAAAGATCGCGCGGGTCACCGACCGCTACCTCGACGTCAGCCTCAACTATGCCGGCTACGTTCCCTACGACGATTTTTTGCGCAAGGCGCTGCAGCGCCAGCAGCCGGTGGTGAGCGTCTACCCGGATGCCCGGTCGTCGACTGCGTTCAAGAAATTGGCCGACGTGGCCGATACCTGGAGTGTGCCTTCGGGCCCCGGCGGGCACCTGGAGTTTTTCTTCGAGCGTGCGCTGGGCGGTGACGGTGCGGCGGCGGAAGTAAGGCCGTGAACTTTTCGGCCGAATATCAGGCGGTCGGGCATTTGTCGCAGGACAGCCTGGTGCGCCGGTATTCGCCGCTGGTCCGGCGGGTGGCCTACCACCTGGCCGGTCGCCTGCCCGACAGCGTCGATGTCGACGATCTCATCCAGGCCGGCATGCTCGGCCTGATCGAGGCCGCGGGCAAATACCGGGGAGAGCAGGGTGCCAGCTTTGAGACCTACGCCAGTATCCGCATGCGCGGTGCCATGCTCGACGAACTCCGCCGCACCGACTGGGTGCCGCGCTCGGTCCATCGCAGCGTGCGCGAAATGGTCGAGGCGGTTCAGCGCGTCGAGACCCGTCTGGGTCGGCACGCCAGCGACGGTGAGATCGCCGCCGAGCTGGGCGTGTCGCTGGATCGTTACCACGAGATCGCGCGCGAGGCGGTCAGCTGTCGCATGTTCAGCACCGAGGAGCTGGCGCCTACGCCGGACAGCGCGCTGCTCTCGTCCAGCCAGGCCGGCCCCGAGGAAGGACTGGCGGCGCGCAAGGCCCAGGATGCTCTGGCCAAGGCGATCTCCCAGCTGCCCGAGCGCGAGGCGCTGGTCATGAGCCTGTACTACTCAGACGAGCTCAACATGCGTGAAATCGGCGAGGTGCTGGGGGTCAGCGAGTCGCGGGTCTGCCAATTGCATGGTCAGGCCCTGGCGCGCCTGCGCGCGCGCCTGGTCGAGTGGCGTCAGTGATCTCGATTGGCCGACAAATAATGAACACGGAGGCTTGAAGGGTTTGGACAAGAATATGCAAATTCTGGTGGTCGATGACTTCTCGACCATGCGCAGAATCGTCAAGAACGTGCTCCGGGAGCTAGGCTTTTCCAACATCAAGGAAGCCGAGGACGGCAAGGCCGCCCTGCAGGTTCTGCGCTCGAGCAAGATCGACTTCATCGTGACCGACTGGAACATGCCGGTGATGGATGGACTGACCCTGCTCAAGAACGTTCGCGCCGATCCCGGCCTGAAGTCCATCCCGGTGCTGATGGTGACCGCCGAGGCCAAGCGCGAGCAGATCATCGAAGCCGCCCAGGCCGGGGTCAACGGTTACGTGGTCAAGCCGTTCACCGCCCAGACGCTCAAAGAGAAGATGGAAAAGGTGTTCGAGCGCATCAACGCGTCGAAGTGATCGGCGGCACACACGATTTTGGGGAGCGATAAGGCATGACCGACAGCAAAACCGCCATCAACGACTACATTCCGGCCCTGGAGCGGCTGCTGGCCACCGCCCGCGCCGGCGATGAAGAAAAGTTCCTGGCCCAGCTCGACGACCTGACCTCGCTGCGCGAGAAAGGGCTGTTCCAGGACATCGGACGCCTGACCCGCCAGCTGCACGAGTCCTTGACCAACTTCCAGCTCGACTCGCGCGTGGCCAGCCTGGCGGCTTCCGATTTTCCCGACGCGCGCGACCGTCTCGACCGGGTCATCGAGCTGACCGAGCAGTCCGCTCACCGGACCATGGACCTGGTCGAAGAGGCCGTGCCGGTGGTCGAGCAGCTGCTGACCGGCGCCAACCAGGTCGCCAGCCGCTGGTCGGCCGCCGACGACGACGGATCCGGGTCGGGCGACGCTGAACTGCTCAGCCAGTCCCGGCAGTTCATCGAACAGGCCGGCGAACAGGCGCTGGTCTTGCGCAAGACGCTGTCCGACGTGCTGATCGCGCAGAACTTTCAGGACCTGTCCGGGCAGATCATCCGCGACATCATCGGCCTGGTCAAAGAAGTCGAAGACACGCTGGTCAACATGATCCGCATTTCCGGGCGCTCGGCCGACCTGGTCGAGCAGCAGGCCGATGCGCGGCGCCGGCGCGAGGACAGCGACCGGGCCCGCAACCAGGACGATGTCGACGACATCCTCTCGAGCCTGGGGTTCTGATCAGGAGTTCTTGCCATGAGTTTTCAGCTCGACGACAGCATCCTGGAAGACTTCATTGCCGAAGCCGGCGAGTTGGTCGACGGGCTGGGCGAAGAGTTGGTCCAGCTGGAGCAGCAGCCGGATGATCCGGCCCTGCTCAACAGCATTTTCCGCGCCTTCCACACGGTCAAGGGCGGGGCGGGCTTTCTCAACTTGACCACCCTGGTCGAGACCTGCCACTCGGCCGAAAACGTCTTCGATGCCCTGCGCCGCGGCGACCTGGAGCTCAACGCCGACATCATGGACGCGGTGCTGCAGGCGCTCGACGTGGTCACCGACAACATGGACAGCCTGCGCGCAGGCCAGGACCTGGCCCCGCCGTCGCCCGAGCTGATCCAGACTCTGCGAGGTTTCGTCTCGGCCCCGCCGCCCAGGCCCGCGCCGCAGCCCGCGGCGGCCCAACCTAAGCCCGCGCCGGCCCAGCCGGAACCGAAGCCGGCCGAGACAGTGGCGCTGGACCCGGCCGACCAGGCCTTCGAAGCGATGCTGGCCGAAGCCCAGGGCGAAGCGGGCAGCAACGGCGAGGGCGAAGACTCCGACCTGATCAGCGACGACGAATTCGAGGCCCTGCTTGACCAACTGGAGGGCAAGACGTCGGAGGCGGAGCCCGACCCGGCGCCGCCGGATGCAGGGCCGGCTTCTGACGACATCACCGACGACGAGTTTGAAGCTCTGCTCGATGATCTGCACGGCCAGGGCCAGGCGCCGACGCCGCAGCAAGCCAGCGATTCAGTTTCACCCCAGCCGCCCGAGCCGCCGCCTGCTGCGGCCAGTCCCGCTGCATCCGGGCCGAGCGAGCCTGAGCCGGTTCCGCCGCGCCCGGCGCCGGCGGTACCCGAGCCGCCGCCGGAGGCGAAGCCTGCGGCCGGCAACCAGGCCGATGCGGCCGTGGCGCGCGCGGTCAAGAAAGCGGCCGCGCCGCAGGAGACCAGCGTGCGCGTCGACGTCTCGCGCCTGGATGCGGTGATGAACCTGGTCGGCGAGCTCGTCCTGGTCCGCAACCGGCTGGTCAACCTGGGCGCCTCGCTGCACAGCGAAGCGCTGCAGAAGGCCGTGGCCAATCTCGACCTGGTCACCGGTGATCTGCAGATGGGGGTGATGCAGACCCGGATGCAGCCGATTCGCAAGGTGTTCTCGCGCTTTCCGCGCCTGACCCGGGACCTGGCGCGGACGCTTAAAAAAGAGATCAACCTGGAGATGCGCGGCGAGGAAACCGATCTCGACAAGAACCGGGTCGAGGCCCTGGCCGATCCCCTGATCCACCTGGTGCGCAACTCGCTCGATCACGGCATCGAGATGCCCGACGCGCGCGAGGCCGCCGGCAAGCCCCGGGCCGGCACGGTCGAACTGGCGGCCGAGCAGCAGGGCGACCACATCGTCATTACCATCGGCGACGACGGCGCCGGGATCGACGCCAATCGTCTGCGCGACAAGGCGGTCGAGAAGGGTCAGGTATCGCCCGAAGCCGCCGCCAAGATGACGCGCCAGGAGTGTTTTGCGCTGATGTTCGCACCCGGGCTTTCGACCTGCGAAAAAGTGTCGGAAGTCTCCGGCCGCGGGGTTGGCATGGACGTGGTCAAAACGCGCATGGCCGAGCTCAACGGCGTGATCGATGTCGACTCCGAGCCGGGCGTGGGCACCACCATCCAGGTCCGCGTGCCGCTCACCCTGGCCATTTTGCCGACGCTGATGGTGCGGCTGCGGCAGCGCGGTTTTGCCTTTCCGCTC
>JBMCIV010000085.1:0-6255 GCA_048616735.1 Wenzhouxiangella sp.
GGCGGCCGCGCCGGCGGCCGAGCTCATACCAGATCTTGCCCAGCGGGATCAGCGAGTCCAGGCCGGGCAGGGCGCCGGTCAGAACCTGGAACAGGGTGTTGCGCGCGATCAGCCGGGTCACGAAGGGGATCTTGAAGGCCACCGACAGGTATTCCTCGATCGCCGGCTGGACGCGCAGGTTCATGCCCCACAGCTGTTCGCGCACCGGCGCTAGATCGTAGCGCGGCTCGAAACCGGGGAAGAAGTGACCGCCGCGCGGTGATTCCGACATCTCCACCCATAGCGTGCGCTCGCCGCGCTCGGCGGCGCGAACGGCCAGGGCGGCGCTGATCAGGCTCTTGCCGACCCCGCCCTTGCCGGTGACGAACAGAAAACGGCGGTCGAAGACCGCCCCGAGTTCGGTCTGGAGCAATGCGCTGGACACGGGCTTTTCAGGCGCTGGCGGGCATGAACAGCTCGTGGCTGTCGACAAAGACCCGGTAGGCCTGGATCGGACCGGGCGCGGTGTTTTCGAACTCGAACACCGACAGGAAGGGGAAAGCGAAACGGCGGCCGTCGGCGGCGCGATGATAATGGACCATCCCTTCGACGAGCAGATCGCCGTCGGCCAGCCAGTGCTTGATCACCTCGTGGCGGATGGCCTCGAGCATGCCGAAAATGGCGCCGGCGCCGGCGGCGATGGGCGCCCGTCCGACCAGCGGCCCCTGATTGGCGAAGCGGAAGGCGCCGTCGTCGGCAAAGTGGCCGGCGAAGCCGTCGGCGTCCATGCGATCAATGCATGCGAAGAATTCCTCGATCCAGCGCTCGATGCTCGGGTTCATTCTTGGTGTCTCTTGGGGACAGGTTGCAAACGTCTGCTACACCGTACAATAAACCGATGAGCAGCAAGAAATCGACTCTTTCGCGCCGCGAGCTTTTCGGTCGACTCGCGGGCCGCTCGCGCAGCGAGGCGGCGGCTGAGCGCACGCCCGAGCGCCACCCCTCGGCTTTGCGCGCCGACGAGTTGCTGGCCGCCGGCGACTACCAAAAGGCATCCGAGCTCTACGCCCGGCTCATCCTGCGCGAAACCGATTTCCTGGAAGGATACCGCAGGCTGGGCTGGTGCTACCTCAAACTCGGCCTCACGGGCGAAGCCCGCCGGGTGCTGGAGCAACTGCTCGACCAGCAGCCGGATGACGCCACCGCCTTGCTCTACATCGCCTTGAGCCACGCCAAGGACGGATCGGCGGAAAACGCGGTCACGGTCTTGCGCGATGTCCACGACTACAACCGCATCGTCATCCAACGCGAGGTCAACCTGATCCAGTTCTTAAGCGACAGCGGGGAGATGCCGAGCGCCGAGGACCTGGTCGAGCGGATCGAGCGCGTGACGGCCGAGCAGAACCGAATGCCGGGAACGGTCGGCGCCTATTTCTAGCCGGCCGGTCAACCCCATCCCGGGGCGTGACTTCGTATCGATCTGGTGGCAGGTTGCCATCTTGAGCTTCGGCGGCCCGGCGGCGCAGATCGGGGTGATGCAGCGCCTGATTGTCGACGAGCGCGGATGGCTGAGCCAGGAGCGCTTCAACCACGCCTTGAACTTCTGCCTGCTGCTGCCGGGGCCTGAGGCCCAGCAGCTGGCCACCTACATCGGCTGGCTGCTCAAGGGCGTCCGCGGCGGCCTCTTAGCCGGCGTGCTGTTCGTGCTGCCGGGGGCTTTGATCATGCTGGGCCTGAGCCTGCTCTACGTCACCGTCGGGCGCACCGACGCGGTCGAGGGTTTGCTGTTTGGCTTGCAGTGCGCCGTGCTGGCCATCGTCGCCCAGGCCCTGGTCCGCATGGCCGGCAAGGTCTTGAACCAGGTCTGGGCCAGGACCATCGCGGTGCTTGCCTTCGTCGCCATGTTCTTCTGGAACCTGCCGTTTCCGCTGGTGGTTGCCGCAGCCGGCTTGCTGGGCTGGCGAATTCTGGCCGATGCCCAGGCCGAAACAACGCTTGATTCTCTGCCCGCACCCATCCCCGGGGCCGTGCCCTTGACCGTCTTGGGCGCCTGGCTGCTTCCTCTGGCTGCTATAGCCGGCCTCCTGGGGCTGGATTCGATCTGGGCCCACATTGCCGGCTTCTTCAGCCTCGTGTCGCTGTTCAGCTTTGGCGGTGCTTATGCGGTGCTGGCCTGGGTGGCACAGTACGCCTCCGAGCAGCAGGCCTGGCTGACCGCGACTGAAATGCTCGACGGGCTGGGCCTGGCCGAGACCACGCCCGGGCCGCTGATCCTGGTGACCCAGTTTGTGGGTTTCCTGGCCGCCTGGCGCGAGCACGGGGCGCTGGCGCCGCTGCTGGCCGGAAGCCTGGGTGCCGGCTTGACAACCTGGATGATGTTCTTACCTTCGTTTTTCTGGATCTTCCTGATGGCGCCGTGGGTGGAGCGGCTGCGCCATCATGCCGGCGCGGCCGCGGCGCTGCGCGGGATCACCGCCGCGGTGGTCGGGGTGATCGCCAACCTCGCGGTCTGGTTCGCCCTGCGGCTGCTGTTTGATGAGTTGCAGTCGATCCAGGCCCTGGGCATGGATCTGGCGCTGCCGGTCGGGTCAACGCTCAACCCGGTCGCGCTGGCCCTGAGCCTGGCCGCGGCCGGGCTGCTGTTTCTGACCCGGCTGGGCCTGCTGGGCGTGGTCGGACTGGCCGCGCTGGCCGGCTGGCTGAGCGCGACCGGACCGGCACTGTTGGGGTCTTGACTCGGCAAGCAGATAGCCCGGGTATTGCTTGTTCGCGCCGGGCGGCGCGGGTTGGCAAAACGCTCGGCTTCGCGGCCCCTTGCCGTGCCGGCCGGGCATTGACCCGGCCATCCGTTTGATCGCCGGGTCAACGGTGGGGCGGCGTGACCTGCTACAGGCCGCCGGCTGCGCTTTCGGCCTGCTTCTCGTAGTCGCGTCGCGACATGCCGTGGGCGACGCCGTCATGGCAGTCGATGCAGGTCTGACCCTGTTCCTGGGCGCGCTGATGCAGCATCCAGGCCGGGCGGCTCTGGTCGGCTTCGGCCATGGCTTCCCACTCGTGACAGTTGCGGCATTCGCGCGAGTCGTTGGCCTTCATCTTTTCCCACACGCTGTGGGCCATGGTCGGCCGGTAATCGTCGTATTTTTCCCGGGTGCTGATCTTGCCCATGAAGTGGGCCGGCAGCTCGACCAGGCCGGCGTTGATCTTGACGCCCATTTTCGGGAAATATTCATCCGGTACATGGCAGTCCTTGCACTCAGCCCGAACGCCGCTGGCGTTGTTCCAGTGCGGCCCCTCGGCAACCGCCGGCAAGACGAAAGCCTCCATCTCGTGGCAGCTGGTGCAAAATGCCGTGCTTGAGGTCGCATCGATGACCGTCATCTTGGTTTGCCAGCCGGCGATGCCGACGACCACGCCGATGATGACCAGGACGCCGGCTCCCAGTTTGGCGGCGGGTCGGGTAAACAGCCTCCAGACCCAGTGAAAGAAGCGGACGATGAAGTTCGGGCGGTTTCCCTGCTCGGCCATGACATGGACTCCCTGATTTTCCCATGTCAGGGTAGCCGTTTCGCTGACCGGGCCAATTGATCCGGATCAAATGCACCTTCGCAATCGGCGCGCATTGCCGGATCGTCAAGCGATCCGGGCGCCTTTTCCGGTCGGCCGCGCGATCAGCTCTCTTCTAGCGCATTCTGGGCCCATTGCCAGGCCGCGACCGTGGCCGGGAAACCGACCGAGTTCATGCCCAGCACCACCGCGTGCTCGATTTCCTCGCGGGTCAGCCCGTTTTCAATGCCGCGCCGCACGTGCGACTTCAGCGCCGACTGCAGGCCGGCGCCGGCACACACGCCCAGCTTGACCAGGGCGCGCGACTTCTCGTCCAGCGGTCCGGCGTCGTCGAGCGCGCTGCCGGCCTGGCGATGGGCCGCGGCCAGTTCCGGAAAACGATCGGTGAAGCGGAGAAAAGTCTTGGGAATGTCGTTACTCATGCAAGGCTCCTTGGCTTTAGGTTGAGGACGGGCAGGCGGCAGCCTGCCAGGCAGGCAGGCCACCGCGCAGCCCGCGGATGTCCTGATAATCGAAGCGTTTGAGGATTGCGGCCGCGCTACGACAGCGCACGCCGCTTTCGCAATACAGCACGCAGCGCGAACCGGCTGGGGGTCGGGCCTGGCCGTTTAGCAGCTCTGACAGCGGCAGATTGACAGCGCCGGGAATGTGCCCGGCGGCAAACTCGTCGCGCTCGCGGACGTCGAGGAAGGGCCAGTCCGACAAGGCTCGAGCCTCGGCGACGTCGATTTCGCGCAGGACCGGTCGAGGCGCCGCCTGCAGGACGATATCGTCGGCGGCACGGCCGCAGGTGGTGCACTCTGGGCGCCGGCGCACGGCCATCAGCCGGCTGCTGCCGTCGCGGGCGTCCATCGCCCAGAGCCGGCCAGCCAGGCTGCGCATGCCCGTGATGTCGCCGACCAGGAGCTTGATCACCTCGGAGGCCTGCAGCGACCCGGTCATCCCGACCAGCGACCCGAGCACGCCGGCCTCGGCGCAGTTCGGCACCCAGCCGGTCGGGGCAGCGGGAAACAAGCAGCGCAGGCAGGGGCCATGGCCGGCGTGGAACACCGTCACCATGGCCTCCATGCCGGTGACCGTGCCATAGACCAGCGGCCGGTCGAACTTGACGCAGGCGTCGGCGACCAGGTACTTGGTGGCGTAGTTGTCGCTGCCGTCGACGATGACGTCGTGGGCCAGCAGCAGCGGCTCCACGTTGTCCAGGTCGAGTCGGTCGTTGATGGGCTCGACCGTCACGTCCGGGTTGAGGTCGCGCAGCCGCTCGGCGGCGGCGACCGCCTTGGGCCGATTGATGCTCGATTCACCGAACAGAACCTGGCGCTGCAGGTTGGTGCGGTCGACGCGGTCGTTGTCGATGACGGTGATGTGGCCGACGCCGGCGCCGGCCAGATAGGGCAGGACGGCGCAGCCCAGGCCGCCGGCGCCGACGCACAAGACCCGCCCGGCCCCGATTCGAGCCTGGCCGTCGGCGCCAATTTCGGGCAGGATGACCTGCTTGGCGTAGCGCTCGCTCATACCGAGGCTGCGGCCCGGTCGGCATCCAGGCGCTGCCGGATCTCCTCCAGCTGCGCCAGGCTGGTGACGTTGTCCAGCCCGTCGTCGGGCATTGAGCCCAGCACCGGCAGGCCCAGTCGGCTGACCAGCGCTCCCAGGGATCCAGAGCTGCTCAGTGCTTCGCCGACGCTCTGCGCGAGCGTGGCTGTGACCACCAAGGCCAGCGGTAGCGGGCCGAGATCGAACAGCGCGCCGCGACCGTGGAGTTCGGCGATTTCGGCCAGCCGGGTCAGGGCGCGGGGATTGAGCGCGGGCATGTCGGTCGGAACGACGACCAGGGTCTGGCCGATCAGCTCCGGATGCTGACCCAGAACGCTGGCAATGCCGCCCAGCGGTCCCTGGTCAGGCTGCATATCATCCAGGCTGTCGTTGTGATCCAGCGCGCCTGAAACGATGACCCGTTCGACGCCTGCGCGCTCGAGGATGCGGCCGGCCTGGTCGAGCAGGGAAATGCCGGCGCGCCAGCGCCACTGGGCCGTGCTGTCGCGTCCGCCGGCCAGGACGACGCCGACGCGTTCAGTCGCTGCTGCGCAGGGCATGGCCTTTGATCCACTCGCTGTCGCCGTCGGCCCAGTGCTCCTGCTTCCAGATCGGGGCGCGTACCTTCATCTGCTCGATCAGGTAGCGGCAGGCCTGGAACGAGTCGTCGCGATGGCCGGAGCTGACCGCCGTGATCACGCTGGCCTCGCCCACCTCCAGCCGGCCCTGGCGATGAACCAGGTAGACGTTGAGCTCCTTGCCCCACTGCGCCAGCGCCTCGGCGCAGATTTCGCCGAACACGCTGCGGCACAGCTGGGGGTGCAGGTCGTAGCTGACCGCAGTCACGCTGCGACCGTCGTTGAGGTTGCGGACCCGACCGATGAACAGGTCGGCGGCACCGTGGGCGGCGCTGGCGCAGTGGTCCAGCGCGGCCAGCGGATCGAGCACGGATTCGGTGATATCGACGTGGATCATCAAGGCTGCTCCGGAAAAGGCTAGCCGCCGCAGACCGGCGGCAGGATGGAAACTTCGCGCTCGGGTACCGGGTCGGTATCGTCGAGCACTGCGCTGTCGGTGGCAAAAGCCGAGGCCTGGAGCAGGGAGCGGGCGTTATCGCTATCGAGCGTCGCGGCCATGGCCTGGCGCAGGTCGGCTACCCGACCCTGGTCGGGAATCTCG
>JBMCIV010000086.1:0-6247 GCA_048616735.1 Wenzhouxiangella sp.
CGTATCGCTGACGTTTTCCAGCCCGTCCGGGTTGGTGAAGTTTGTGATCGCCAGCTGGCCCAGCGGCGTGGACTGGCCATTGGTGAAACGGGCAAAGACCACGCCTTCCTGGTCGGTCTCGATCGAGACCAGGCGGCCGCTGGCAAAACCGTCCTGGCTCAGGTCGTTGACGTTGAAGCTGCTGCCGAACTGGGTCACGTCGCTCACGTTCAGGGTCAGCTCCAGATCATCGGCCGGCGGCACCGGCTCGGGCGGGAAGGTGATGTCGTTGGGCAGCGCCGGCGTGACCAGCTGTCCGGAGCTATCGAACTCGATCGGCTGGGCTGTACCCACGGTGTTGCCGTCGATCGTCAGGTTGACTTCCCACTCGTTGTCGTTGGCCGTCTTGACGAAGTAATAGCTGGCCGTGTGCGAGGCACCCAGCGAATCGAACACCGTCACCGAGGTGGTGTGGTTGTAGGTCAGCGGATCGTCGGGGTCGAACGGCGCGATCGACGGCGGGGTGGCGTCGGCCGGCAGGTTCAGCCCGGCGGTCACGCGCTCGGTGGCCGCCGGCGGATTGTCGGTGGTATCGAGCTGCAGATCGGTCAGCTGGCCGGTATTGAAGGTATCGGTATCCTCCTGCGGCGGAAACGCCTGCAGCCGCAAGCCCTGATCGTTGACCACGAAGCCGTCGCGATTGACGCTGAAGTTGCCGGCACGGGTGTAGGTCAGCGCGCCATCGTCATCGGCCAGGCTGAAAAAGCCGGCGCCCACCAGCGAAAGGTCCAGATTGTTGTCGGTAAACTCCAGCGATCCCTGGGAGAACTGCTGCTGGATCGAAGAAGGCCGGGCACCCAGGCCGGTCGCGTTGGCCTGCACGCTCTGCAGGCCGGTGGCGAACAGTTCCACGAAATTGGCCCGCGAGTTCTTGAAACCGGTGGTGTTGACGTTGGCAATATTGTTGGCCGTGGTGCTCAAACTGGTCGAAGCCGCGTTCAGGCCGGAAAGTGCAATCTGGAAAGGCATGGGTTTGACTCCTTGTCAAATCGGTAGGCGATGATGGCGTTAAGAGATTTCCTTGGCCTGGCCAAGTGGCACGGGCCCGATGCCCGCAATATTGAGAACGGCGCTGCCGTCTTTGGACGTGCCCAGGGTGACGCTTTCAATGCGACCCCAGACCAGGGTGTCGGCAGCCTGCATTTCATTGCCGACCCGCACCGCGGCCGACACCGAATAGCTGCCCGGGGCGCGCTCGACCCCGTCGTCATCGAAGCCGTCCCAGGCAAAGCTGGCGCGACCGTCGGCACCGATCACCGCCGGCACCCTGCGAATCAGCGAACCCGTACCGTCGCGGATATCGACCTGGGCCTCGAGCGCCCCCTCGGGCACTTCGAATGCACCGCGAACCGGGTTTTCGCCGTCGAAAGCCACCTGCTCGCTCTCAACGAGCGCTGAACGGTCAACCAGCGAGGCCGCCTGCAAGGCCTGCCCGCCCTGCAGCGATTGGGCCGTGGCCTCGAAGCTTTCCTTGAGCTCCCCGATCCCCGAGACGGTCGAGAACTGCGCCATCTGGCCCAGGAAATCGCCGTTTTCCATCGGCTTGAAGGGGTCCTGGTTCTGCAGCTGGGCGATCATCAGGCTCAGGAATTCCTCCTGGCCCAGGTCGTTGTTGGGGTTGGTCGGCACGCCGGGTCCATCGCTGAACTGCCGAATGCCTGAAATGCTGCTGAAATCCATGATGTCTCTGGCTCCTGCTTAGCGACCCAATTGAAGCGTGCGCAACATCAGGTCTTTGGATGTGTTGAGCACTTCGATGTTGTTCTGGAACGAGCGCGAGGCCGAAATCATGTTGGCCATCTCTTCGGCGATGTTGACGTTGCTCTTGTAGACGTAGCCGTCGGCATCGGCCAGCGGGTTGCCCGGCTCGAACAGGCGCTGGGGCGCGGCATCGGATTCCATCACGCCGAGGACGCGCACGCCCACGGCCGCACCGTTGGCGTCGGCAGCCCGGTCCAGGGCGGCCTGGAACAGCGGCTGGCGGGAACGGTAGGCACCCTCCTCGGTGGTGGCGACGGAATTGGCGTTGGCCAGGTTGGAGGCGGTGGTGTTCAGGCGCACCGACTGGGCGCTCATGCCGGACCCGGCGATATCGAAGACCTTGAACAGACTCATTGACTCTGACCCTTGATGGCGGTGATCAGGCCGCGCACGCGGCCGCTTAAGAACTCCAGGCTGGCCTGGTAGCGCACGGCGTTCTCGGCAAAAGCGGCCTGCTCTTGCTGGACGTCAACGGTGTTGCCGTCCTGGGACGGCTGGGTCGGGACGCGGTACAGCGACGGCGCCTGGTCGGGCGAAGCCCCGTTGGTCTGCATGTGGCGCTCGTGCGTGACCCGCAGGGCCTCGCCGGACTCGGCCGTGCGCCGCATCACCGAGGCAAAATCCACGTCGCGCGCCTTGTAGCCCGGGGTGTCGGCATTGGCGATGTTGGCGGCCAGCAGTTCGGTGCGCTGGCTGCGCAGCTGAACGGCCTGGGCGTGGACCCCAAAATGTTTGTCGATATTCAAAGCCATGGACGGCACCTCTTTTCTTGCCGCGAATTGGTCGTCGGTCGTGCTCGGGGGATCTGCAGCAAAGTCCGTGCCAGCCCCTTGCGGATGCGCCGCAGGCCGGCGCGCTCGGGCCCTGATCGGCAAAGCCTTGCCGTCGGGGCCGGACTCACATCCGGTCAGGGCGGCAAACCCTTGCCGGGTCGGCCGGCGCTGACCGCTGGCATCGTTTTTGCTCTGGCTTTCGGTCATGAATCGAGTCAATGCTGCAAAATCGCCCGTCACGGCCCCGAAGTCGGCAAAGTTTGTGCCAGCGGCGCTGGCCGCCTGGCTGCTGATCGGCCCGGTGGCGGCCGGCACGGAATCCATGCAGCCGCTTAAAAGCATTCGCGAAGCGGCCGAATCCTTTGTGCTTGAGCAGCTCGATTCAGGCGCTCCCGGGGTCACGGCCGAGGCCGGCCGCCTGGATCCACGCCTGCGCCTGGCGGCCTGCGATGAGCCCCTGGAAGCGTTCCACGCCGCCGGCAGCCGCCTCGGCGGCAACACCAGCGTGGGCGTTCGCTGTTCGGGTACCCGGCCCTGGCGCATCTACGTGCCGGTCAAGGTCAGCCGCGAAGTCGAAGTGGCGGTGCTCGCCCGCAGCCTGCCGCGCGGAGCGAGCCTGGATGCGGCGGCCGTTCGCATGCAGCGGCTCGACACCCAGACCCTGGGCTTTGGCTACTATGACGATCTGGCCCAGGTCACCGGCCAGACGCTGCGGCGGGCCGCGGCCGCCGGCACCGTGCTCACCCCGGCGCTGGTGGATATCCCGCCCACCGTTCGCAAGGACGAGCAGGTGACGCTGCTGGCCCAGCGCGCCGGCATCGCCATCCGCGCGCCCGGCCGCGCCATGGCCGACGCGCAGACCGGCGATATCGTCCGGGTGCGCAACCTGTCGTCGGAGCAAATCGTCGAGGGCGTGGTGCGCGGCCCGGGCGAGGTGGTCGTTCATGCGCCCTAACCCGAAACGTGACGATTTACCCGCTTTCGGGCCCGATCGGGCTCAAGAAACCTGCGCAACGGTCGCTATCCTTTATACTGAAGTCACGCTTGCAGCGGAGAAGTCACCATGGCTGAAAGAATTGACGGCCTGATCCGGCCACCCAATACACAAGGCGACACCCGGATCAACCGGCAGGAAACGCCGGCAGGACAGCCGTCTTCGACGGACCCGGAAACGCGGCCCGGGACCACCCAGCCGACCGATTCGGTCAGCCTGACCGAATCAGCGCGGCGGCTGAGCGAGCTGTCCAGCGAGGCCGCGGCCGGCGAGGCAGTGGATATCGGTCGGGTCGAATCCGTGCGCCAGGCGCTCGATGAGGGCGTTTACGAGATTGATCCGCGCCAGATCGCCGAGCGTCTGTTGGCCCTGGAAGACAACGTCGGAGAATAACCCCATGCCGCAGGGGCCGGGACAGTTTCGTGACGCGCTCAGAAAGCTGCTGGGTGCCCAGGACGAGTGCGCGACCCGGTTGCTCGGCGCGCTGGAATCCGAGCGCGCCGCGCTGCAGGCCGGCGACGCCGAACGGCTCGATGATCTGACCGGCGTGAAATCCGGTCTGCTGCGAACACTCGATGAGCTCGGCCATGACCAGATGCGGCTGCTGGCCGGGCTGGCCTTCGACCAGGACGGCGGCGGGATGGAGCAGGCGCTGGCCTGGTGCGACCCGGACGCCGAACTCAGGCGCCAGCAGCGCGATCTCGGCCAGCGGCTTAAGCGCTGCCGCGAACTCAACGAACGCAACGGCCTGACCGTTCAGTACCGCCTGGGCTACGTCCGGCGGGCGCTGGACGTGCTCAACGGCAGCCCGCCCGGCAGCAGCAACGTCTACGGCCCCGACGGGCTGGCCAGCGCTGCCTCGCCCTCACGCCTGCTGGCCTCGGGTTGACGCCCGAAGCGCAACCCGGTCCGGAACCGATCCGAGAGCCAAAACAGGTTCAAGCGCTGCTGCGGCGCCTGATCGAGTCGCGGTCGCTGGTCAATCTCTGGCACCCGGAGGCGGCCGAAGGCCATATTTCCACGCTCGTCGGGCTCAAGCCCGTCTCCGGCATTTACCTGGATGCGCCGCCGGCCTCGGCGATCGCCAGCTATCGACCGGGCGACCGGCTGCAGGTGCGCTCGCGCCTGGACGGCACGGAAATCCGCTTCCGCACCCTGCTCCAGCTCCACAGCCGCTACGAGGGCTACCCGGCCCTGCTGTGCCAGTGGCCGAGCGAACTGCACCACTACGAGCGACGGCTGTCGTTTCGGGTTCGCGTCAGCGGCAAGGATGCCGAGGTTGCGCTTGAACTCGACGACGCCGCCGAATGCCATCGCGGCAGACTGGTCGATCTTTCGGTCGGCGGCTTCGGCGCCCTGATCGATTCGAGCGTGCACCTCACTCCCGGCGAGGTGCTAGACTGTTGCGTGCAACTGCAGGGTCAACAGCTGGGCGCCCAGGCTGCTGTTGAGAGCTACGAGCAGGTCCCCGGAACCCGGTTCTGGCGGCTGGGTGCTCGATTCGTGGATCTGGAACCCCTGCAGGAACGGCAACTGGCCAAACTCGTGCTGGAACTGGAGCGACAGTCCATCCAGAACAGCAGAAGGACCTAGTTGCCGGCAAAACGACTCTTACGGCAGGCTGGTCAGGCATGAGCACAGAATATCCGGCGGCATCGCTCCCCGGCGAGCCCGCCGACGCAAAAGACAACCCCGAAAACCTGATCTATCTTGCGCGTCAACCGATATTCGACGACGAGCAGGGCATCTTCGGCTACGAGCTGCTGTTTCGCGACTCGCGCGAAAATCGCGCCCACCTCGACGCCGACGGCGCGACGGCGACCTCCAAGGTCATGCTCAATACCATGATGGAGCTGGATCTGGGCCGGCTGGTGGGCGATCGGCTGGCTTTTTTCAACCTCGACCGCCAGTTTCTGCTCGCCGGCACCGACCTGCCCTTCGGGAGCGAGCATATCGGCATCGAAATCATGGAAGACGTGCCGATCGAAGACGACACCGTCGCCGCCGTCGCCCAGCTCGCCATGCTCGGCTACACCATCGCCTTGGACAACTTCAGCTGGAAAGACGACGTCGAGCGCTTCCTCGAGCACGTCAACCTGGTCAAGATCGACATCCTGCAGCACGACGTCATGGCCCAGATCGACATCATCAAGCGCCTGAAAGGACAGGATGTCTGCATGGTGGCCAAGTCGGTGGAGACCCGGGCGCAATTCGAGCAATGCCGGCGCCTGGGGTTCAAGTATTTCCAGGGCTTTTTCCTGTGCCGTCCGACCACCATGACGGCCAAGCGGCTGCCGGAAAGCAAGATCAACGTCATGCGCCTGGTCAAGAAGCTGCAGGATCCGAATGTCGCGCCGGACGAACTGGAGTCCATTGTCCGCAACGACGTCGCCCTGC
The DNA here is from genome assembly GCA_048616735.1 of Wenzhouxiangella sp. Classification (GTDB taxonomy): domain Bacteria; phylum Pseudomonadota; class Gammaproteobacteria; order Xanthomonadales; family Wenzhouxiangellaceae; genus Wenzhouxiangella. Next base: position 5,965 of record JBMCIV010000086.1, read on the forward strand.
ACTATCGACTGCTGCGCACCGTCAACTCGGCCTATTACGGCCTGTCGGTCAAGATCAAGTCCATCCAGCACGCCATCGTCTACCTCGGTATTCCCGCGATTCGAAGCTGGGCCCGTCTGCAGGTCATGGCCGGGGTGGATGATCGCCCCAGCGAGCTGATGCGCCTGGCCCTGATCCGGGCGCGCATGTGCGAACTGATGACCGAGCAGATGGCCAAGGAGACCCGGGATATGGCCTTCACCGCCGGCCTGTTCTCGCTGCTCGATGCACTCATGGACGCGCC
>JBMCIV010000087.1:0-6236 GCA_048616735.1 Wenzhouxiangella sp.
GCCGGTGGCCGGCAGCAAGTACGAATCGGTCCGGCGCAACGTCAACGAGCACCGTCTGGCCACCGTCTGCCAGGAATCCAAGTGCCCGAACATCGGCGAGTGCTGGTCCAACGGCGTGGCCACGATCATGCTGATGGGCGATGTGTGTACCCGCGCCTGTCGGTTCTGCTCGGTAGATACCGGCAATCCCAGGGGCTGGCTGGATCCGGAGGAACCGGCCAATGCCGCCGAGTCGGTGCGCCTGATGGATCTCAAATACGTTGTTTTGACCTCGGTCGATCGCGATGACCTGGCCCACGGCGGGGCCGGGCACTACGCGGCCTGCGTGCGCGCGATCAAGCGGGTCAACCCGAATACCGCGGTTGAAGCACTGACGCCGGATTTCCAGGGCCGGCCTGCCTGTGTCGAGACCGTCGTCGATTCCGGCCTGGAAGTCTTTGCCCAGAACGTCGAGACCGTCAAGCGGCTGACCCACCCGGTGCGCGATCCGCGCGCCGGTTACGAACAGACCCTGGCGGTGCTGGCCCACGCCAAGCGCCATCGGCCCGGCGTTCTGACCAAGACCAGCCTGATGGTCGGGCTCGGCGAGACCTTCGAAGAACTGGTCGAAACCATGGATCAGCTGCGCGCCATCGACGTCGACATCGTTACTTTCGGCCAGTACCTGCGACCCACCGTCAACCACCTGCCCGTGGCTCGCTACGTCACCCCGGAAGAGTTTGCCGAACTGCGCCGGATCGGTCTGGAAAAAGGCTTTCTTGAGGTGGTTTCCGGGCCGCTGGTGCGCTCGAGCTACCGCGCCGACCGGGTGTTTGAAAAGAACAACTGTGGCCTCGACGAAAGCGCCGCCTGAACCAAAGGGACGGCGGTGGCCCGCGCCTTAAGCGAGGACGAGCGCGCGCATTACCTGGAGCGGCTGCGCTCGGTGCTTGACCAGCACGCCCGGCAGCGCCAGACCCTGACCTACCTGGAGCTCGCCGATGCCGTTGCCATCCCGGCCCCGCAGCGCATTCACCGCCTCACCCGGCTGCTGGAAATCCTCATGAAAGAGGACGGCAACGCCGGTCAGCCGCTGCGCTCGGCGCTGGTCGTCAGCCGGCGCGGGCGCGGTTTGCCGGCTGAAGGTTTTTTCGATCGCGCGCGCCGGCTCGGTTTGTTCGACGGTCTCGATCCCGCGGGCTTCCATCGCCGGCAGTTGGCGGCCCTGTTCGCGCGCGCTCAACGCGAGCCGGGTTGAAGCCTCTTAGGCAAGAGGCGGCAAAGATGGTAACCTGAAGCGCTAGAAGTTGGTTGGCCGCGTGCCGAGTGGCGGGTCCACGGGTCAAAGCTTCTATCAGGCAAGATCTTTCAAGGGGCATGAATGAAGCTTGAGGAGTTCCTTTCCGAGCTGAACGCAGCCTACGATGCGTTTAGCCACAGCGACCGCGACGCGCCTTCGGGCTGTTTCTGTTTGATGCTCGATCATTGGGATCGTCTGCGCTCGCAGCATGGATACGGCGGACTCCTTTCCCTGCTCACCCAGTTCTTCGACCTGATCGGCGAACACCTGGACGTCGAGGTCTGCGTCACCCGGTTAAACGAGCGCTGTCTGGTGGGCTTGCTGCCCCACAGCTCGATTCGCACGACCGAAAAGCAGATGGCCAAGCTGTTCAAGCTCCTGGCGTCCTCAACCTTCGAGGTTGGGAAAGAATCGCTGGCCGTGTCGGTGACCCTGGCCTACGTCGAGTTCGACCATCGTTTCACCAACGCCGAGCGCCTGCTGCTCAGCCTGGTTCAGGGGGCCGAGCGCGTCTGTGGGCTCGGCGGCAATCAAATGACCCAGATTCAAGCGGATGTTTCGGCCGATGATGCCTCCAGCAGCGATCGCAAGATGCTGGGTCTGTTGATGGAGCTGCTGCGCAAAGACGCACTCAAAGTGCTGTTTCAGCCGATCATGGCGACGGTTAGCGAGCCGGCCCAAAGCTTCCAGGCGCTGCCGCGGCTGCTGGCGGCAGACGGCTCGCTGATTCCGGCGGCGGCGTTTGTTCCACCGGCCCGCGAAGCCGGCGTTCTCAACATCCTCGATCGCTGGATGATCAGCTACTGCGCCGACCTGCTCGCCAACGAATACCAGCTGTTGCCCATTCGCCTGTTTCTGAGCCAGGGCGACAGCCTGGTTCAAAGCGCCGAGCGACGGCAGTGGCTGGAAAAACTGGCGGAAAAGAATGCGTCCTTGTCCGGCAAGCTGGCGCTGGATTTCTCGCTGCACGATGTTCTCGGCAATATCAAGGGCGCGCGCGAACTGTTTGCTCTGCTCGACCGATTGGGCATCGAGATCTGTGTCTCGCAGGTCGACGAGCACAGCCGCTGGGATCTGCTGGTCGAGGATCTTCCGGCCGACTTTGTCAAGATGTCGCCGAGCTTCGTGCGCCGGCTGGCCGAAGAAGCAACGCTGGAGAAAGCTTTTCGCGAGGTCAGTACGCCGGCTCGTGAGCGCGGCGCCAAAATCATCATGCCCATGGTCGAAGATGCTTCGATGGCAGCCAACCTCTGGCACGTGGGGGCAGACTACATGCAGGGTTTCATGATCCAGGAAGCCCAGGACCGGATCGACCTGGTCGACTGAAGTCGCGCCGCTATGGCAGCGGCGGTTCCGATCAATCCAGCGGCAAGCGCGCCAGCATGACGCCGGTATCCTCATCGCTGGGGCCAAGACGAAAACCCATGTCGGCAACGAGGTTGAGCATCGGCCGGTTTTCTCTGAGGATAAAGCCGTACAGACTCTTCAGGCCTTTTTGGCGGCACCAGTCGGTCAACTGCTCGAGCAGATAGCGACCCAGGCCAAAGCGCCGGATCTCGCGCCCGACGATGACGGCAAACTCTGCCTCCTCGCCGTTGTCATCGACGGCCACGCGCGCGACGGCGCCGATTCGAGCCGCTCTCGGCGGCTTGGCCTCGACCAGCACCAGCGCCAGTTCGGTCTCCGGATCGACTTGGCACAGGCGTTCGGCGTAGCCGGCGGTCAGTTCGGTGAGCGGATGAAGAAAGCGCATCCTGATCTCTTGCGGGGTCAGCGTCAGGAAGCCTTGCTGCAGCATGGTGGTATCCGAGGCCTGAATCGGGCGCATCAGCAGCCTCTGGCCGTCGGCGAGTTTGATGGCCCGACACCAGGGCTTGCCGAGCGAGAGGGTAGTGAAAGCCTTTTCTTTCATCCGCTCAATGCGCCGCCGCAGCTGGAGCCTTGTCCGGCGGTACAGCCGTAGCAGTGTTCGCCGATGCCGATGGCGCGCGGCGTGTCTCCATGTGCGACCAGGTCGGTTAAGCGCGTGCGTCGCTTGCTGCCGCCCAGCGGCAGGCCGAGCATCTGGTTGAAGTCGCAGTCGTAGACGAAGCCCTGATAATCGACGCTGACCAGGTGGCGACACATCACGCCGGCCAGGTTGCCCGGCTTGTAGGCGTTTTTGAGCAGCTGCAGGTAGTCATCGAATTGGCCCTTGGACACCAGCATCGAACCGAAGCGCTTGATCGGCATGTTGGTGATGGTGAACAGACGGTTGAAAACCAGCCCGAACTCGTCGGCCAGAAAACGCTTGTAGTCCGCTTCCAGCTGGTCTTGTGCCGGCGGCAGCACCGGCCCGAGCGGGTTGTAGACCAGGTTGAGCACCAGGCCGCTGTCGGGCTGGCCGTAGCCGAGCCGGTTGAGCGTCAGCAGCGCGCTGATGGAAGCCTCGAAGACCCCGTTGCCGCGCTGGCTGTCGACGTTTTCCCGCGAGTAACACGGCAGGGAGGCGATCGTCTCGACCTGGTGGCGAGCCAGGAATTCCCCTACCCATTCGTAGCCGGGCTCTTCCATGATGGTGGGGTTGAGCCGATCCATGACGTGGATGCCGCGCGCGCGCGCCTGCTCGACCAGCCAGCCGAAGTTCGGGTTCATCTCGGGCGAACCGCCGGTCAGATCCAGCGTCTTGGTCTGGAAATGATCGGCGACGTCCAGCGCTTGACCCATTGTTGCCCGGTCCATCAACTCGGTGCGCTTGGGCCCGGCCGCGACGTGGCAATGTAGGCAGCTGAGGTTGCACAGGTAGCCCAGGTTGAGCTGCAGCGTTTCGATGCGCTGCCGCTGGATGGGGGGAAAATCGGTCTGCTTGAGCAGCGGCCAGGTTTCTTTCATGCAGTGGTCGAGTTCCGGTTCGGGCGGCCGAAGTTGGATTTAAGCCAATCTATCAGACCCCGCTGGTCGGGGTGTGGACAGCCCAGCGTTTGGAGTTCGGCGATGACGCCGGCGACGTCTTCGACTCGATCCAGGTCGGTGCGCGCGGCCAGGTGCCGCCAGTTCAGTGACGTCCCGGCGGCATCGAGGAATGCACCGAGCACCGTTGCGGTACCGTAGTCGGGACGCCGCCAGACCGTCGCGGGCAACGTGCGGTTGGCTGCGATCAGCCAGAAGCCGCCGTCCCGCGCCGGGCCGATCACGCCGCGCTCGCCCGCGCCCTGCAGCCAGCGGCTTGCTTTTTCAAGCTCGCTGCGGTCGACCTGCGGGAGGTCTGCGCCGATCAGCATGCCGCCACCGTGACGCCGGACCAGGATATTGTGGATGGCCTGCATGCGCGCGCCAAGGCCGCCGCCCGGCTGGACCAGGACGGGCAGATCCTGCCACAGCCCATGCCCGCGCGCGCTGTGCTCGGCCACCGCCCAGTACACCGGCCCGATCTGCGCCGCCTGCGCGACCGCGGCGACGGTTCGGGCGCAGCGTAGGTGGCACTGCTCGGCCAGGTCGGCCCCGACCGATTCAGCCAGCCGCGATTTGACCGGCGAGAGCCCCGGCGTCTTGACGAAAATCGCCAGCGCGGTCATTCGGGCTTCGCTGCACCGAGCGTGGCCCGGGCCGACTTGATCAGTCGCCAGGCATTGATCTGATGCTGCCAGCTGGTTTTCCACCAGCCCTGTTCCCGGTAGCGGCGGGCGCTGGTATAAATCCTTGCCGGCAGACGATGCAGCGGCAGTCCGGCCGCCCGCGCGCGGACCACGAAATCCAGGTCCTCACCGCGCTCAAGATCGGTGCGAAAACCACCCAGTCGCTGAAACCACCTTGCCGGCAGGCACAAACCCTGGTCACCGTAGGGCAGACCCAGCCACCGGGACCGCAGGTTGGCGCCCCATGCATTCAGTACCGTCTGCCTGGGCCCGTCAGGCAGAAAAGCCAGGTCCAGGTAGGCGAGGACGTCCTCCTCGGCGGCGACCGTTTCGGCCACCCGGGCCAGCGCTGCTTCGGTGATTAACGAGTCGGCGTGCACGAACCAAAGCCAGCGGGCCTGGCTTGCGCCGGCCGCGGCGTTGAGCTGGCGTCCGCGGCCGGCCGGGCTCTGCAGCCAGTCAAAGCGCTCGGGAAGGTCGGCCGGCCGCGCGTCGACCGCTGAAAGACAGACCCGCCAGGCGGTCGGCAGTTGCTCGACCAGGCCTCGCCACCCCTCCTCGCCGGGGCCGGCCGGTACGATGACTTCCAGCCTCCGGATCGGGTCTGTCATGACGGCCCAAGCCGGGCTGATCTCGATCCTGCCTGCATCCCCGGGGCTTATTGATCGGTGGCCCGGCGCCGGAAGAAGATCGCGGCGGCCAGGAGCACGGCGGCAATCGCCAGTCCGATCCACATTTCCGGTTTGAACAAATGGGCGAGTACGCCCGAGAAACTCATGTAGAGCTCTTCGCTGAACTGCAGATCTTCCAGACCGTCGCCGACATTGATGGTGACGTTGGCCGGCAGTACGCCGGCGCCCAGGCGTTTGAGCATGATCAGCCCCAGGTTGAACTCGGGGAAGCGGAACCCGGAGATCATGCTGTAGCTGTGCTGGGCGATGCTCAAGCCGGCCGGAATGGCAATGGCGATCAGGATCGGCAGCCGCGGCGCCCACGAGGAGCAAAACAGCAGCCAGGCATAGATCGGCAGCAGCCATAGCGCCTGGACGAGCAGGCCCAGCGCCATGACCGACCACAGGCGCGGCAGGCTGGCCGGCCACCACAGGTGGGTCAGGGGGTTGATGCCTGCCAGCAGGGCATAGCCGCTGGCGATCAGCAGCAGGACCAGATGGGTCAAGATGATTGCGCCCAGGAACAGCGCGGGCACCATGATGCAGGCCGTGAGCAGCTTGGACAGCACGGTCATGTTGTCTGAGACCGGCAGCGATTTCCAGAACAGGATGGAGCGATCCTTGCGGTCGTCGAACAGACTGCCGGCGAGATAGAACAGCACGATCAGGATC
>JBMCIV010000088.1:0-6224 GCA_048616735.1 Wenzhouxiangella sp.
GTGGTGCGCTGGTATTCGCGGTAGGCATCGCCGCGCGATTTCAGCGACTGTTTTTCGGTGTAGGGAATGCCGGTGACCCGGTAAAGAAACAGCAGCATCAGCGCCGGACCCAGCCAGGCCAGCCACTGATGCGGGGCGCCCATGGCGATCAGCGGGTAGCTGAACCAGTGCAGCCACTCGAAGAAATAATTGGGATGGCGCGAGTAGCGCCACAGTCCCTCCCGGCAGACCTTGCCGCGGTTGGCGGGGTCCCGGCGAAACGCGGCAAGCTGACGGTCGGCCAGCGACTCGCCGGCCAGGCTGACGAACCAAACCAGCGCGCCTGCGACCACCCAGAGGTTCATTGCCGCCGACGGATCGTTGGCAACCACCCAGGCCGGAAGCGAAAAAGTCCAGGCGATCAGGGCCTGGCCCATGAAAAACACGAACAGCCAAAGCTGCGCCCGCTCGCCCCAGTGCTCGCGCATGGCCTGGTAGCGGCCGTCCTCTTCGCTGTGGCTGGCCAGGCGCACCGCCAGATGCTGGGTCAGACGAAACGACCAGGTCCCCGCCACCAGCGCCACCAGCACCCGTTTTTCGATGGCGCCGTCGCCGAACACCGCGTAAAACACCGCCAGGGCCCCGATCGTGCCGGCCCAGAACGCATCCACCCAGTCGGCCCGCCCGCTGCGGCGCTGCCACAACCACACGCCAGTCATCAGCACAACCGACAGCAACAGTGCAATCAGGATTGTCATCGGCTCATCATGACTGCTTTGGGTGAGCGCCGCAGCAACAATCTTCCAAACTCCGTTCGCCGGGATCTGCAGGCCACCGAATCTGACAGAACAAGTCTCACTCGCTGTTGCAAATGATTTCTGTTTGATGGTAATTTTCGCGCTTTGATCTTTCAAGCAGGAGCACCCATCCATGTACGACCAGCCGAACCGCGGCCAGGGCTGCGACCAGGACAACCCGCCGGACCCGGCGCCGGAAGCAGCGCTTGGCGGACCGCCGCCGGGCTACGGCTGGGGCTATTACGGCCCGCCGCCGGGCGCGCCGGGTCCATGGGGGCCGTACGCTGCCGGTCCGGATGCCGGCGCAATGCCGGGCTGGGGACCGATGGGTCCTGGCTACGGTCCCGGCCCCCACGGCATGGGCGGCTACGGCCCCGGCGGTGGCTACAGCCCCGGCGGTGGCTACGGGCAGGCGCCGGGTACGGGCCCTGGGGCGCGCCGGGCATGCAGGGGCAAGCGCCGGGCGGCGGCGCCGGCGGGGGACCCAAGATGGAGCAGATCATCGAGGAAATGGCCGCAGGCTCCGGCCTCGCCGGCCTGGGCAGGTTGCTCGATTTCGAAGACACCGATTTCTGGAAAGGCGCTTTAGTGGGTGCGGCTGCGGTCTTGCTGCTCACCAACGAAACCGTCCAGCAATCGCTGTTCAAAAGCGGCGTCAAGGCCCGCGACGTGGTCGAGAAAGGCCTGGACTCGCTGCGCCCCAGGCCTGCGGAAGACAAGACTGAAGCCGCCGCCGAGCCGGCTCCGGCCAAAACCCGCACCACCACAACCCGGACCAAGAAAAAGGAATCCTCGTCATGAACTACGCCTACCCCGGCCCCTACCCGATGCCGCCTGCACGCCCGCAGCGCGGCTACTACGAGATGGCGCGCATCGGCGCCGTGGCCGGTTTTTGCGGGACCGGCGCGCGCAACCTCTATCGCCTGCAAAACGGCGACATTACCCGGGCCGAAGCCGCGCTCGACACGCTTCGCGGCAGCGCCACGGCCGGACTCGCGGCGGGCGCCGCCAGCCTGGTCGCCTCCCAGTTCCGGTCTCCGGTCGCTTCGTTTCTAGCCGGTATCGCGACCGGGACCGCCGTGGTCTACGGACTGGAGCGGGCCATGGTCAGAGGAGACGCCGAATGAACCGCGGCTACCCCCTGTACGATCCGCGCTATCGGGCCGCCGGCCCTGGACAGGCCGGCGGCGCGACCTCCTCCCGCGATCGATTCGTCAAGGGGCTGCTGATCGGGGCCGCGGCGACCTACCTGCTCACCAACGAGCAGGTTCAGCGCGCGGCGATCAAGAGTTCGGTCAAGGCCTGGTCGACGCTGCAGGGCGGGGTCGAGGAACTCAAGGAACGCTTTCAGGACGCCGAGGCCGAGCTGCGCCTGGCAGAGCAGGAGCGTGGCAGCTAGCGCGGCCGCTATCGCCGCGCCCGCCACCGATGTCCCCGCGCCCTCGCGACAGGTGTCGCTGACACAGGGCGCGCACATCGTCCACGAGCTGCCGGGCCGGCTGCGGCTGCGGCTGCCCGCGCTGGCGCAGGCCGGCGAGGCGGCCGGTCAGCTCGAAGCCTGGATGGAAGGCGATTCGTCGGTCGTCCACCTTCGGGTCAACGCCTCGGCGCGCTGCGTGGTCATCGAGTACGCGCCCGAAGCCGGGGCCCGGGAAGCGGTGCTGGACCGCCTGGCCCGGTTCCGCATCGATCCCGATCTGGTTGGGGTCAATCCGGAAGAAGAAGCCGAGTTGCTGCCGCTGCTGACCGGACTGATGTCGCTGCTGTTGATCCCGTTTCTGCCGACGACCGGCAAGCGTTTGCTGACCCTCCTGGCAGCCGGACCGACCCTGGCGCGCGGGGCTGACGCGTTCGTTCAGTCGGGGATTGGAACCGAGGTGCTCGATGCTCTGGCCGTCGGCCTGTCGGCATCGCGCGGCGAGTACTACACCGCCAGCCTGACCGCCAGCATGCTGGCTTTGGGCGAGTACATGGAAACCCATACCGCGCGCCAGTCCGACCGCATGCTGCGACGGCTGCTCAGGCCGCGACCGGTCATGGCGTGGGTCGAGCGCGACGGCGCCCTGGAGCAGATCGAGGGTGATCAGGTCGAGGTTGGCGATATCGTCGTGGTCGGACCCGGCGAGACCGTGCCGGCCGACGGCCGGGTCGTCAGCGGGACCGCGCTGGTCAACCAGTCGGCGATCACCGGCGAGGACGTGCCGGTCCGCCGCGAGCACCTGCAAAGGCTGGTGTCGGGCTCGGTGGTGATCGATGGTCAGGTTCGCTTCGAGGCCACCCGGGTCGGCGAGGAAACCACCACCGCCCGGGTGGCGAAATTCATCCAGGAATCGCTGAGTCAGCGCTCGCGCACGCAGCGCCTGACCGACGAACTGGCCGACCGCCGGGTCTACCTGACGCTGGGAACCGGCGCGGCCGTTTATGCCCTGACCCGCGACGCGCGCCGTCTGCAGTCGGTCTTTCTGGTCGACTAGTCGTGCGCCCTCAAGCTCGGTACGCCGGTCGCCTTCAAGGCCGGCATGGTGCGCTCGGCCGAGCAGGGCGTGCTGGTCAAGGGCGGCGAGGCCATCGAGGGCCTGGCCAGCGTGGATACGGTGGTGTTCGACAAGACCGGCACCCTGACCCACAGCGACCTGGCCGTGACCGATGTGGTCGTGCTAGACGGCAGCCGCTGCCAGGACACGCTGCTGGCGCTGGTGGCGTCGATCGAGGAGCACGCCACCCATCCCATTGCCAGCGCCGTGGTCAAGGCGGCCCGGGAGCAGGCGCTGGAGCACATCTCGCACGGCGAGGTCAGCTACCTGGTCGCCCACGGCATGTCGGCCGACGTCGACGGCAACCGCCTCTACATCGGCAGTCGCCACTATCTTGAAGAGCACATCGGCCTTGATTTCGCCGCTTTCCGGAAAACCATCGACGACCTTCAGGCCCAGGGCAAGATCCTGCTCTACGTCAGCGACGACCATCGACCTGTCGGGCTGATCGCCCTGCGCGACCGGGTGCGCGAAGACGCCAGGGAAACCGTCGAGCGTTTACGCCAGCTCGGCATCAAGCGGCTGATCCTCATTACCGGCGACCGCAAGAACAAGGCCAGGACGCTGGGAAGACGTCTGGGCCTGGATGAAATCCACGCTGAAATGCCGCCGGAACAAAAAGCCGCCATCGTGGAGCGTCTGACCCGCGAAGGCGCGAGAGTGGCCTTTGTCGGCGACGGGGTCAACGACGGCCCGGCGCTGGCCGCCGCGGAAGTCGGCATCGCCATGCCGCGCGGGGCTGACATCGCGCGCGCGACGGCCGACGTGGTGCTGCTGGAGGATCGTCTGTCGCTGGTCGCCGATGCGCGCGCAATCGCGCTGGACACCAGCCGCCTGATTCGCACGAATTTCAATCTGGCCGTCGGCATCAATACGACCATACTGGGCGCGGCCGCGCTGGGCCGCGTTTCGCCCGTCGGCAGCGCCCTGCTGCACAACGGCAGCACCATGGGAATCCTGCTCAATGCCCTGTCGGGCGGAAAGCTGACTGGCGGCGGCACCGCCGCGCTGCCCAGCGCGCAAACCTGAGCCTGCTTCAATGGCGCGGGCGACGAGGGGGCCGCCGCGTCAACGATGTAGTGGCCAGTCGACGGGCCCGGCGGTTAACGCAGGATCGTCACCAGCGTGCTCAGCGAGCGCGTGACCGTTTGCTGGGCAACCGCACCGACCACCGCGCGGCTGAAGGCGGCAAACAGGTCGCCATCGCCAGAGGCAGCCGAGGTCTGCTGGGTCACCTGACCATTGGGAACAAAACCCTCAGACGCCAGCATGCCGATGATCCGGATACCGGTGGCTTCAGAGCGGTCATAGTGAATCGTGATACTGCCGTTGCGCTCGTTGGTTTTGACGTCTTGAACGCCCTCGGTCTCCAGGAGGTGAGCAACCAGGGCCTGGGCGTGGGCGACATTGGATCGCAAGCGCCGCGAGCGAATACGAATTCGGCCGGGGACGTGATGAAAATAATGACTCATAGTGCGTGTCCTCCTCGAAACCTTTGATCAACGGACGGACCATCAATATAAGCCAAAGAAAATGCAAATGCAAAAGATTCTCGTTCTGTGGCCGGGGTCTTTTTCTGCGGCCACGAAAAAAGCCCGACCGCTCCGGCCGGGCCATCTTCGTGCAGGACGTCCGTCTTACTCGACGAACCCGGTGTCATTTCACCCGCACGACACCTCGGGGATTCCCCTTCCCGTAGATGATTTTTAGCTGAACTGCTCGTGCTGGTGGGGTCGGTCCGACTCGGCGCGAGGCTGGCGCTGCGTTTGTGCTTCATGCTCGAGATGGCGCAGCCAGTCGCGCAGCACGTCGTTGCACATCAGCGCCTGGATTTCTGCGGGTTCCGGATGATCCGGTCCACTGTCTTGATTGCCCATGATTTTGCGACCTGCTGTGATGACCTGCCAGCATATATGCACTTATCGTGCCAATATTTGGCCAAACGGTTTTGCATCACTTAATTGGCCAACCGAATGGCAATTGATCATGCGTGAAGGCCGACCCGCGGCCATCTGGCTGGACCGGCAGGGACGCCCCGGGGCCGAATTCGTCAGTCGTCGCGACGCTTGATGCACAATGTCGGCTCCACACCGAGCTTCCCCTGTGCGTGCCTGTTTCTCATTTTCTGCTGCTGGGCCTGATCTGCCTGACCTGGGCCGGTAACTTCATTGCCGCGGCCTGGGTGGTGCATCAGGTTGAGCCGCTTAGTTTTACCGTGACCCGCTTCGCCGTGGTACTGGTTCTGCTCGCGCCACTGCTCAAGGTGCCGGCGCGCGATCAGTGGGTTCGGCTGCTGCTGACCTGCTGGACCATGGGCGGGGTCCATTTTGCGCTGTTGTTCATTGCCTTGAGCCGGTCCAGCGACGTATCGTCGATCGCCTTGCTGATGCAGGTCTATGTGCCGATGTCGACCCTGTTGGCGGTGCTGTTTCTCGGTGAGCGCATCGGCTGGCGGACCACGGCCGGCATCCTGACCGCCTTTGGCGGCGTGCTGGTCATGGGGCTGGATCCGCTGGTGCTGGCGCAGCTGGATGTGCTGATACTGGTGCTGCTGGCGGCCTTGTCGCTGGCCGTGGGAACGATGCTGATGCGCCGCATCCAGGGGATCAGCGTGCTCAACTTCCAGGCCTGGAACGCGCTGCTGTCGCTGCCGCTGCTCAGCGCCCTGGCGATGTTTTTTGGCCAGGGGCCGCTGGTGTCCATGGAAGCGCTGAGCCGGCCCTCGATCTGGGGCGCGATCGGGTATTCGGCCATCGGCGCCTCGATCATCGGCCATGGCGGCTTTTACTGGCTGATCCAGCGCCACGAAGTCAACAAAGTCACGCCGTACCTTTTGCTGGTGCCGGTGCTGGCGGTAGTCCTGGGAATCGTATTCTGGGGCGACCGGCCGGGGCCGCGGCTGATGATCGGCGGC
>JBMCIV010000089.1:0-6138 GCA_048616735.1 Wenzhouxiangella sp.
GGCCAGTGCTTCCATTTCCACCCCGGTCCGGGCCGAAGTGGCTGCCTGACAGAATACATGAACCCCGGGCAGGCTTTCATCGGGGCGGAAGGCCACGGCGACGTGGTCCAGTCCCAGCGGGTGGCACAGCGGGATGATTTCGGCGGTGCGCTTGGCCGCCAGCACGCCGGCCACCTCGGCCAGGCGCAGCGGGTCGCCCTTGGGCAGGGTGCCGTCGCGCACCTGGACAAAGGTTTCGTTCGACATGCGGATATGGCCGGTGGCGATGGCGCGGCGGCGGGTGACCGCCTTGGCCCCGACATCCACCATGCGGTAGTGACGACGATCGGACATCGCTGGATTCATCCTCCGGTGCTGGCCAGGTGCGGGGTATCCCCCACCCGGCCCTGGTGCAGAAAGTGTGTGGGCGGTTTTTCGAACAAGGCCGCCATGATATGGCTTTTGAGCGCTTCGGTTTGATCATCGTCTTGCAGCAGTTCGCGCAGGTCGGTGCTGCCGTTGCCGAACAGGCAAAGCTTCAAAGCGCCGCGGGCGGTCACGCGCAGGCGGTTGCAGCCGTCGCAGAAGTGCTTGGCGTAGGGCGCGATCAGGCCAATGCGCCCGGCGTGATCGGGATGGGCGTACTCCACTGCCGGCCCGGCCGCCTTCGTGGGCGCAACCGCTTGCCAGCCGCCGGCTTCCAGGCGCTCCCGAATCCGGTCGCCGGGGACGTGGTGGCGCTGAAAATAATCCCGGTTGTCGCCGGTCTGCATGAGCTCGATAAAGCGCAGACTGATCGGGCGGTCGCGGACGAAATCGAAAAACGCCGGCAGCTGCTCGTCGTTGAGGTCGCGCAGCAACACGGTGTTGATCTTGACCGCGTCGAACCCGACCGCCAGGGCCTGATCGATCCCGTCCATGACGCGGGCGAAGCGACGATCGCCGGTAATGCGCCGGAAGCTGTCGGCCTCAAGCGCGTCCAGGCTGACGTTGACCGCGTCCAGGCCCGCCGATTTCCACGCCGCCGCGTTCTTGGCCAGGCGGTAGGCGTTGGTCGTCATCGCGACCCGCTCGACCCCGGGGGTGCCGGCGACGGCGCCGAGGATGTCGCTGAAATCGCGCCGAACCGTTGGCTCACCGCCGGTCAGGCGAACCTTGAAGGTGCCCAGTTCGGCAAACGCCCGCACCAGGCGCCGGATTTCGGGCACCGCCAGAAAGCCTTGCCTGCTGCCCCGGAATCCATCGGGCAGGCAGTACTGGCAGCGGAAATTGCAGACTTCGGTCACCGACAGTCTGAGGTAGGAAAAGCGCCGGCCAAACCGGTCTTGCAGGGTCTGCACTGGAGTGCTCCTTTTCAAAAGAAATGGAAGGCAAGGCCGTTTCCGGCGTTTGCCCCGGCCTCGACGACACCCAGGTGCCGCTTCGGCGGTATCCCGTCCTTGCCCGCTGGCGCCTGTGTAAAAGCCGCTGACGGGGGTAGGCCCGGATACTCGGAGACGTTGTACGAGGCCCAGCCTACGGCAATCGGCGCTGACCCGGCTTGACCCACATCAAATCGGCGCGGCCTGAAGATGGCGGGTCTTGGGTCGAGCGGGTAAGATGTGTGACGAACAACACGGTCGGGAGTGAAAGCGGTTCATGGAGAGTGCGAGCCTGGGGCTGGAAGTCGGCGATTCGCTGCAGCTGCAGTTTGTCAATGACACGGTTGGCAACCGCCATTACGTGAAGGTTGTTGGCTGCTATCCGGGCCGCAGCATCATCGTCGGCACCCCGCAGGTCGGCGGCCGCATCATGCTGGTGCGCCAGGATCAGGCGGTGATCGTGCGCCTGATGATCGGCAACGACGTGGTCGGATTCAACTCCTCGGTGCTGCGCAGCTGCGCGCGCCCGTATCCCTACCTGCACCTGGCCTTCCCCAGGGAGCTGCAGACCAGCAGCGTGCGCAAGGCCTTGCGGGTCAGCCTGGATTCGGTGGTTTCGATTCGCAGGCTTGGCAGCGATGGTCATGCGGGCCGCTCGGAATCTGCTTTTGCCGGGCGCACCCGCGACATCAGCACGACCGGCGCGCTGGTCAGCAGCAGCAGCCGTCTCGGCGCGGTGGGGGATCGACTGACCGTTGCGATGCGCGTGGTCGTGGCGGGGTTCGGCGAAGACATCCGGCTGGCCGCCACCGTTCGCAATGTCACGATGCTGGCGCCGGGCGACGAGGTCGCCGGGACGCTTTACGGTCTCGAATTCGACCCGCCTGAGCGGCGCGAGGCCATCCTGCTGCACGGGCACGTCTATCAGACCATTCTGCAGCACATGGGGAAAATGGCCGCGCCGTTTGCCGAGCTTCAGGACAGCGCGGTGCCGGCGCCGGTCGATGCGGCAGAGTCCTTCCAGCCCTGAGTTGCGGCCGGGATCAGGCCGGCCCTGAAAACACGTACCCGGCGGTCAGCTGCTGCACGACGTGGCGGAATTCCGGCGACGGGCCGAGCAAGACCAGACCGACGTCGTAGAGATCAGGGTTGGGCTCGGGGCGACACCAGCGCACCTGGGCCCGGAAGCACACCCGCTCATGGACGCCGACTTCCTCCGGTGGCGTAAAGGCAAGGTCCAGCGTCCGGTCTTTGTCGAGCGGTTTTTCGGTGACCAGCATCAGGCCCTGCTCTGAGATGTCGACCAGGTGACCGACCAGGCGTTCGTCGGCCTGGTCGAAAACCTTCAGGTAAATCACCGGCCGGTGGCGCGGGTGTTTGCGTTCATCAAGCATGGGTCCCAGTATAGCGCTCGCCGCCGCGCGCCTGAAGGGCTGCAGCATGATCCGGGCTCGGCGATAATCGGCCCATGGCTGATCACACCCCTTCGCCGCTGACCGTCGTCTGGCATGCGGTTCGGCCCCATACGCTGCCGCTCTCGCTGGCACCGGTCCTGGTCGGGTCGGTCGCCGGCTGGGCCGAAAGCGGTGCCGTGCGGCTGGATGTGTCGCTGGCGGCGGCGTTGTCGGCGGTCTGCATGCAGATTGGCGCCAACCTGCAAAACGACGCCGCCGATGCGCTCGACGGCACCGATGACGCCAGCCGGGCCGGTCCGCCGCGGGTCACGGCCCTGGGCTGGGCCAGCGCGCGCCAGGTGCTGACCGCCGCTCGCGCCTGTTTTGTTATGGCCGTGGTGGCCGGCGTTTACCTGGTGCTGGTGGGCGGCTGGCCGATGGTGTGGGTCGGCCTGCTAGCGGTGACGGCGGCCTGGGCCTATTCGGGCGGTCCGAAGCCCATCGCGCGCGGCCCCTGCGGAGAAGCGGTGGTGCTGGTTTTCTTCGGCCTGGTGGCGGTCGCCGGCGTGGCCTGGCTGTACAGCGGAGAGCTGACCGGTCCGATGTTGATCGCGGGTCTGGCCGTTGGCCTGCCGGCCGCTGCGGTTCTGACGATCAACAACCTGCGCGATCTTAAAGGCGATGTGCGCGCCGGCCGGCGCACGCTGGCGATCTTGCTCGGCCCGACCGGCTCGGTGCGCGCGATTGCGGTCATGCTGGTCTCGGTCGCGCCGGCAATAGGGCTGCTGGCGCTATGGGGCCGACCGTGGTCAGGCGGACTGCTGGGGCTGCCGGTTCTGGCGCTGGTGCCGGGGATTCTGCGCAGTCTGCGGCCACCGATATCGGCCCAGGCCTGCAACGCCAACCTCAAAAGAACGACGCGCTTTCAAATGCTGCTGAGTTTTGCGTTGAGTACGGGTATCATTATCGCTGCGTTTGTAGACGGGACGATGTGACGTGAACAACCTGCTTCTTCCGCTGGGCCTGGCGTTCATCATGTTCGCCGTCGGGCTGGGGCTTAGACTCCGTGATTTCATCGAGGTCTTCCGGGCGCCGCGCGGTCTTGTCGCGGCGCTGGGCAACCAGATCGTGCTGCTGCCGCTGATCGCGGCGGCCCTGGTGGCGCTGTACAACGGGCGACCGGAATTTGCCTTCGGCATCATGATTCTGGCGGCCTGCCCGGGCGGACCGACGTCCAACCTGCTGACCGTGCTGGCCGGCGGCAACGCGGCGCTGTCGGTCTCGGCAACGGCGCTGGCCAGCGTGGCCGGAATGATCACCATTCCGCTCATTCTCTGGGCCTCGCAGGCCTGGCTGCTGGGCGAAACCACGCTGGTCACCGTGCCGCCGCAGCAGATTCTGCTGAGCGTGTTTCTGGTCACCGGGCTGCCCTTGATGGCGGGCATGCTGCTCAACCACCTTCAGCCAGAGCTCAGCGACCGGGTCCGAATCCCGGCCCGGCGCCTGGCGACGGCCGCGTTTGCCTTCATCGTCGTCTGGGCGTTCGTCAGCCAGGGCGCGGTGATGATCCAGCATGCCCTGGACCTGGGCCCTTACGTGCTGGCGCTCAACGTCGGCACAATGGCGCTGGGGGTCTTGACTGCCCGGCTGCTGCGGCTGAACCTGGCCGATCTTGTCGCCGTTTCCATGGAAGGCGGACTGCAGAACGCTGCCCTGGCGATTTTTATCGCCGTGAGCCTGTTCGGGGTGCCGGCCATGCTGGTGCCGGCGATCATGTATGCCTTGATGATGAACATCACCGCCGTGGCCCTGATCGCCTGGGCGCGTTCCCGGGCCTCGAGTGCCGCGGTGTTATCGAACTGATCGCAAAAAGGCCGCGGTGCTGCCACCGCGGCCTTAAAGGTTGATCTGCCGGCAAACCGCCGCCGACAGCAATTACTCGTCTTCGTGTATCGCGTGGCAGGCGCTGCACTCCATGTCCATCTCGTGGGCTGAGATGGCCTTGAAGTCTTCGTCCGGCTGATGGCAGTTGGTGCAGGTTTCGTTGCTGACCGGCGCCGGATGCTCCTTGAAGTTTTCCAGGTGTGCTTCCGATCCGTCGCTGTGGCAGGACATGCAGTTGGTGTGAGCGTCAATCGCGTTTTCTTCCTGGTCCTGGTGGCAGGTAACGCATTGATCGCTGCTTATCGCCGGGGCCATGAACAGGCCCAGCACGGCCATCAGGCCCAAACTCAAAAGTGCTTTCCTCATTGCTGACTCCTCGCAGACTCGGTTGCATGGGTTCCAACCCATCCCGCCAAGATATCGCATTCACGCCGCGTGCACAAACCAAAGCCTAATACCGGCCGCCGATCTTGTAGACGTAGTTGGCCAGCTCCTGGGCCTCGCGGTTCATGCGCATCAGGTTCAAGTGGGTGATGCGGAAAATCGCCCGCATGATCTTGTAGACCAGCACGGGGTTGTCATCGAGCAGGGTTTCGAACGGTCCGGGTTCAAGGCAGTAGACCACCGAATCGCACTGCGCCTTGAGCGAGGCGGAGCGGGGGGTGCCGTCTACAAACGCCCGGGTACCGGCGAATTCGCCCGGCGCCATGGCATAAATGTGGGTCGGCTCGCCGTGCTGCAGGGTCAGGACCTCCAGGCCGCCGTCGGCCAGCAGGTACAGGTGGCGATCGTTTGAGCCCTCTTCGGCCAGAAACTCACCCTTGGCCAGTGTCTTGATGGTCATGACGCTTTGCAGCGCCTGGATGTCGGCATCATTGAGTTCTTCGCCGAGGAAGGAATCCTTGAGGTGTTTGCCGTCGATCTTTTGGTCCATGGCTGCGCTGACTCCGCCGTGAGATTGATGGCTCAAAGTCTACCAGCCAGACGCTTTGTGCAGGGCATCATTCAGCCCGGCATGGGCTGGCCGAATTCAGCTTCAAAGCGTCGCGCGATCGCCGCGGGCGTGAAATCATGTTGCTGGGGTCCGGCGTGGGCGATCTTGATGGCGCCCAGGATGGCCCCGAGCCGACAGGCGTCAACCGGCGCCCAGCCCCGCTCGAGTCCGTGCAGCAGGCCGGCGCGGTAGGCGTCGCCGCAGCCGGTCGGGTCGCGCACCGCCTCGGGCGCGACGGCGGGAATGGTCTGACGCGCGCTGGCGGTGATCAGCTCCGAGCCTTCGCCGCCGTGCGTGATGATCAGCCCGCCGCTGAGCCGATCAAGCACGGTTTCGACCTGCAGCCCGGTTTTCTTGCGCAGCATTTCCCATTCGTAGGAATTGACCGTGAGCCAGTCCGCGCGCTCGATCATCAGCGCCAGTTCCTCGGCGCTGAACAGCGGCAGCCCTTGACCGGGATCGAAGACGTGGCGGATGCCGGCAGCGGCGAACTGGGCCGAATGGTCCAGCATGGCCTGCTTGCCGT
>JBMCIV010000090.1:0-6137 GCA_048616735.1 Wenzhouxiangella sp.
CTATTGCCCGTCGATCGAGGACAAGGTGGTGCGCTTTGCCGACAAGTCCTCGCACCAGATTTTCCTCGAGCCCGAAGGCCTGGAGGTGTGCGAGTGGTACCCCAACGGCATTTCCACCAGCCTGCCGTTCGACGTGCAGATCCAGATGGTGCGGTCGATCCCGGGCCTGGAGCAGGCCCAGATCACGCGGCCGGGTTATGCCATCGAGTACGACTTTTTCGACCCGCGCGATCTCAGGCCCAGCCTGGAAACCCGCGATCTGCGCGGGCTGTACTTCGCCGGCCAGATCAACGGCACCACCGGCTACGAGGAGGCCGCCGCGCAGGGCCTGCTGGCCGGCCTCAATGCCGCCCGCCAGGCCGCCGACTTGGCGCCGTGGACGCCGGGGCGCGACCAGGCCTACCTCGGTGTGCTGGTCGACGACCTGATCACACAGGGCGCGCCGGAGCCCTACCGCATGTTCACCAGCCGGGCCGAGTTCCGGCTGCATCTGCGCGAGGACAACGCCGACCTGCGTCTGACCGAGATCGGCCGCGAGCTGGGCCTGGTCGACGAGGCGCGCTGGACCGCGTTCTGCCGCAGGCGCGAGGCGATCGAGCTTGAACTCGAGCGCCTGCGCGGCCTGCGCATCGGCGCCGGTTCAGCGATGGGCGCACGAGCCGCGCGGTCGCTGGGCATCCCGATCAGCAAGGACGTGACCGCCGAGGAGCTGCTGCGCCGCCCGGAAGTGGGTTACCGGGCGCTGATGGACATCGACGGCATCGGCCCCGGGGTCGAGGCCGAAGACGTGGCCGAACAGGTCGCCATCCAGATTCGCTACGCCGGCTACCTGGGCCGCCAGCAGGCCGAGATCGAGCGCCAGCGCCGCGCCGCCGGCCAGGCCATCCCCGCGGACTTCCGCTTTGAGGCGGTCAAGGGCTTGTCGGCCGAGCTGACCGAAAAACTCGACCGGATTCGCCCGGCATCGATCGACCAGGCCAGCCGCATCCCCGGCATGACCCCGGCCGCCATCTCGCAGATCCTGGTCTACCTCAAGCGTCATCGCTCGGCCGCCTGAAGCGCCGGTTGGGGGCTCAGCCCGGCTTTTGCGAACTTGACCCGGGCGCGTCGGCCCAGGCCTCGCGATCGATCGCCAGGTCGGCGAAGCGGTCCGGGTCGAACACCGGCGTCTTGCCGGCGCGCGACTGCTCGTCGTAGTCGCGCATTAAGCGGAAGCAGACCTTCACCATCAGGCCCAGCGCCAGCAGGTTGACCACCGCCAGCAGGGCCATGGTGAGATCGGCAAAGCTGAAGATCGTGGCCAGGTCCTGCATCGACCCCCACAGGATCAGCACCAGCATCAGCACCCGGAAGATCACGAATAAAAAGCGGTTGCCCGGATCGATCCAGTGGGTGGCGTTCTCGCCCAGGTAGAAGTTGTAGAGAATCGAGCTGAAGGCGAACAGCATCAGCACGAAACTCACGAACGGCTGGCCCCAGGCGCCGACGTGCTCGGCCAGGGCCAGCTGGGTCAGGACCACGCCGTTGTCGACGTCGCCGACCGTGTGCATGCCGGCCATCAGGATGATGAAGGCGGTCGCGGTGCAGATGATGGCCGTGTCGATGAACACGCTCAACGACTGCACGATGCCCTGGTTGACCGGGTGCGGCACGTAGGCCACGGCGGCGACGTTGGGTGCGCTGCCCAGCCCGGCCTCGTTGGAGAAAAGACCGCGCCGCACGCCGTGCATGATGGCCGCGCCGATGCCGCCGCCGATGGCCGGCTCGAGCCCGAACGCGCTCTTGACGATCAGCCCCAGCACCGCCGGCACCTGGCCGATGTTGACCAGGATGACCACCATTGCCACGGCGATGTAGAGCACCGCCATGACCGGGACCACCACCTCGGTGACCCGCGAAATGCGCTGCACCCCGCCGAAGATCGTCACCGCCACCACCGCCGTCAGCACGATGCCGGTGACCTGGGTCGGAATGCCGAAGGCCTCTTCCAGCGAAGACGAGGCGGTAAACGACTGCAGAGCGACGAAGGCCAGGCCGAACGTCACCAGCAGGAGCAGGGTGAACACCAGCCCGAGGGCGCGGCTGCCGACGCCGCGCTCGATGTAGTACATCGGCCCGCCGCGGAAGGTACCGGTCTTTTCGTCCCGGGTCTTGTAGGCCTGGGCCAGCGAACATTCGAAAAAACTCGTCGCCATGCCGATCAGGCCGACCACCCACATCCAGAAGATCGCGCCCGGCCCGCCCAGGGTAATGGCCACGGCCACGCCGGCGATATTGCCGGCACCCACCCGACCGGCCACGCTCAGCGCCAGCGCCTGAAAAGAAGACACCTGCCCGGGGTGATGACGAAAGGCCTGCCCCAGCACCCGGAACATCTCGCCAAAATAGCGCAGCTGGACAAAGCGCGAACCCACGGTAAAGACCAGCCCCATGGTGATCAGCACGATGACCAGAACGTAGGACCAGAGAAAGTCGGTGACGGTGACGAGCATGGTGGTTGCGCTCCGCTTGAGGTTTTTTTTAGTCGATGGCGGCGGCCGGTTCGCCGCGCAGCCGCTGGAAGAAGCGCCGTCGATCGGCGTCGTTCATGCGGCGCGATGTAGTGTACTCGGCCGGGCGATGAGGGTCATTCGGATCCACCAGCACGCCCCACAGGGGGCGTTGGCTGGCCGGATCCAGCGCGTAGCGAAAATCGCCGATGAAAATGCGCGCCCCCGCGTCCAGGGCCGGGTAGTGAAACAGCCAGCGCGAGGAGAAATGATCGAAGCGGGCCAGATCGCGGTCGCGTCTGGTGAGCGCTTCGACCTCGTCGCGATCGAAGCGCGCGACCGCCCCGCCTGGATAAAACACCGGCTCGGACCCGGGTAAGGTGCGGATCGCGACCAGGTGCAGGTCGCGCCCGTCATCGATCAGACCGCGCCACAGCACCAGGTTGGCGAAGGCCGGCTTGGCGACCAGGCGCTCGACCGCCACCCCGGCGTCGTCGGCCCATTCGGCCACAAGCGCCTCGGCGCGCTGGTTCTGCCAGGCGCCAAAAGCCAGATAGATCAGCCCCCAGACCAGCGCCATCCCGGCAACGACATGGCTGCGCCGCCACAGCGCCGCGGCCAGCAGCGCCAGCAGGGGCAGCGAATAAACCGGATCGATGACGCTGATCCAGTTCCAGGCCACCCGCTGATCGCTGATCGGCCACCACAGCTGGGTGCCATAGGAGGTGGCCGCGTCGAGCAGCGGGTGAACCAGGTAGCCGAGCAGGCACCACAGATAGACCCGGGCGAACCAGGCCCGTCTTTTCAGCAGCGGCCACACGGCCAGGCCCGCCAGCAGGCTACCCACCGGGGCAAAGGCGAACGAATGCGTGAACTGCCGGTGGTATTCGATGTAGAGCAGCGTGTCGGCTGAAGAGCGAATCAGCGCGTCGAGGTCGGCCGCCATGCCGCCGGCCGCCCCGGCGAGCGCCGCGCCGCGCATCTGCCTGCGCCTTGCTGCCGGCAGCGCGCTGAGCGCGCCGACAACGCCGTGGGTCACCGGGTCCATGAAGCGGCTATGCTCGGGCAGCGGAAAGACAGCCGGTAGTGTACCGAGCCTGTCGTCATGATTCGCCCATGCCGCGCCGGCGAAAGCTCAGGCTGCAGAGGCCTGGGCATGGAATCGATCGGCGCGGCGGGCTGGCCGGCATTCGCGCTTCGGCCGCCGGCCCTCGACAACGCTGAGCGAGGCCCGGTATTGGCGCTGGATTTCGCGCTAGCGCGGCGCCTCGCACAGACAGTGCGCCATGACCCCGGGACGACCGCTTTGGGTGCTGTTGAAGACCTGGGTCAGATCGGCCAGCAGGCCTGAGCGGAAATCGGCCGGCAGCAGATCGAGCATTGGATGGCCGGCTTCGAAGCCGGCCGCAAGAATGGCGCGCGCGCCCATCTGGGTCAGAAACTGCTGCCACGGCTCCAGCGTCGGTTCGACGTAGGTGAAGCGGTAGTCTTCGCCCAGGCTGGCCATTCTTGCCGCCGAGCCAATGGCATCGTCGAGCGTGCCCAGCTGGTCGACCAGGCCGCGCTCCTGCGCCTGGGCGCCGCTCCAGACCCGGCCCTGGGCCACGGCGTCTACTTCTTCGACGCTCATGCGGCGATGTTCGGCCACCAGGCTGATGAACTCCCGGTAGCCGTGCTCGATGAAACTCTGCAGCAGACGCTCCATCGCGTCGCTCATTTCCCGATCCGCGCGCAGCGCGTCGGACAGCGGCGTGGTGCCGACGCCATCGGTGTAGACGCCGATCTTGGCCAGGCTGTCCTGGAAAGTCGGGAAGAATCCGAAGATTCCGATCGACCCCGTGATGGTCGAAGGGTAGGCCCAGATTTCGTCGGCGCCCATGGCGATCCAGTAGCCGCCCGAGGCGGCGACGTTGCCGAAACTGACCACTACGGGCTTGCCGGCCTCGCGCAGCGCCATGAGTTCACGCCGAATGATCTCGGACGCGAACGCACTGCCGCCGCCGGAATCCACCCGCAGTACCACGGCCTTGATATCGTCATCGTGCAGCGCCTGGCGGATCAGACGGGAGGTCGAATCGGCGCCGATGGTACCCGGCGGCTGAACGCCCTCGGTGATCGCGCCCTGGGCCACGATGACGCCGACCCGACCCTGCGAGGCGCGAACCTCGGGCTCGGGGGCCGCCAGGTAAGACATGAAGCCGATGTTGCGATAACCGCCGTTGTCGTCCGGCGCGCCGCGCTGCGCCATTTCCGCGCGCAGTTCGGGGCGACTGACCAGCCGGTCGACCAGCCCGGCCTCCAGCGCGGCCCGGGCTCCGTCGCCGTCGGCCTGTTCGAGCTGGCGCGGCAGCTGTTCGGTCAGCTCGGCCATCACGGCCACCGGCAGGCCCCGGTTGCGGGCGGTCATTTCAACGTAGCGCTGCCACAGATCGCCGAGCAGGAACGCGCTGGCCTCGCGCGCTTGCTCGGACATATCGCTGCGAATGAAGGGCTCCATGGCCGACTTGTACTCGCCCACTCGAACCAGGTTAACGTCGACTGCCAGGCGCTCCAGCCCCTCGGCGTAATACTGGCGATAGAGTCCGTAGCCGGTCAGCAGCACCAAGCCGTCGGAATCCAGCCAGACCTCGTCGGCCAGCGAGGCCAGGAAGTACTGGCCCTGACCCATGAAGCCGCCGTAGGCAATGACCGGCTTGCCGCTTTTGCGGAACTCGGCGACCGCTTCCTGCAGTTCGAGCATGACGCCGGGGGAGACGTTGATCAGCTCATCGGTATTGAGCAGCACCTGGGTGATGCGCTCATCCTGCGCGGCGCGCTCAAGCGCCGACACGATATCGCGCAGACGGGTTTCGCCCGCCTCCTCGCCCAGCGCCTCGTTCAGCGCCCGCTCGATCGGTGTCCCCGAGTACTCTTCGACCAAAAAGCCGGTGGGATCGACAATCAGCGTGGTGTCGGATTCCACGACCAGCTGCTCGCCGCTGCGCAGCATGACCCCGATAATCAGCGCCAGCACGATCAGGAACAGCACGTTGAACACGCCGATGCGCAGCGCGGTGACGCCTCTCCAGAAACCGAGCCAGAGGCGAACGAGGATGTTGGGCTGCCGGGAAGAATTCATGATGGTGTTTGAACGCGGGCGGGGCCAGTCGCGATTCTAGGCCGGACGCGTGAGCGGGGCAATGTGCCTATGGTCACGCCCGCCATCAAGTCAGACCGATGCGCCGTCGGGAAAGACGCCAGTAGCGGGCGCTGAGCATCACCGCGGCCACGCTCAGGCCGGTCAGGATGCCGATCCACATGCCGGCCGGACCCCATTCGGCCCGAAACGTCAGCCACCAGCCCACGCTCATGCCGATCATCCAGTAGGCGAGCACGCTGTAGAGCATCGGGATGCGGGTGTCTTTCATCCCGCGCAGGGCGCCGGCGGCGGCAACCTGCAGACCGTCGGAGATCTGGAAGATCGCCGCGTACAGCAGCAGGCTGGCCGCCAGCGCGATCACCTCCGGGTCGCTGGTGTAGAGGCGCACAATGGCTTCCGGAAAGGCCACGATGACCACGGCCGAGCACACCGCAAAAACCAGGGCAATGCCGATGCCGACCAGCCCGGCGAGGCCGACGATTTCTCTTTTGTGAACTTGAAAGGACACT
>JBMCIV010000091.1:0-6047 GCA_048616735.1 Wenzhouxiangella sp.
TGGTCACAGGCGCTGGCCGTTGAAGGATGGCGCGTGCCGAGTTTCTCGCGAGCCAGCTTCAGCGCCCGCGAGCCCAGCCCCGCGGCCTCTTTGAGCTCGCCGGCCGCCTTGTGGACCGCGGCCAGATTGTGCAGCCACGGAATCAGCCGGCTGTCGCTCGGGCCCAGGCTCTGCTCGAGCGCCTGGATACCGGCGCGGTAATTTTGCGCCGCCGCCGAAAGATCACCCAGTTCCTCGTGCTCACAAGCCACCCGGTGGCGCGCGCTTTCGGTCTCTGGCCGGCCGGGCCCGATCGACTCCTCGCGCAGGGCCAGGGCCTGAAGAAGCAGTTTCAAGCGTTCCTTGTCGAGCGTTTCCGGGTGGCTTCCCAGTCGTTCCAGCAACGCGGCCTGACCGGCGATGTCGCCCGCGGCCAGCGCTGCGGTCAGGCTGGCCTGCAGCCAGTCCCTGGGGACTGCCTGGCCACTGCCGGCTTCCACCAGCGAGATCACGCCCAGCAGCACTTCAGGTTCGAACGCGTTCTGATTGAAAGCCTCGGCCAGCTGGTCGACCATGAACTGCTGGTCGCCCAGGCGCCGCCACAAACCAAGCGCTTCGAATCGCTGATTTGCCTCGCGGCATTCTGCCAGCCATTGCGGATCCATCAGCCTCTGCAGCAGCCGCTCGGCGTGGCCGGCCTGGGCGTAATGCCAGCGCTCGAGCACTCGCCCAGCCGGTGTCTCAGCGTCGGCGTAATGGGCGGCCAGCCGCAGATGAAGACGCTGGCGTGCGCCGTGATCGGCGAGACTGCCGGCCGCCGCCAGGGCCCGCGCGCTGGCGCTGGCGAGAATGCAGCGCTCCGAAGATCGCGCCACCAGCGGGGCTAGCGTTTCGAGCACCGGATCAACCGGAAACGAGCACAGCTTTTCCAGCTCGGCGCGCTCCAGCCCGCTGCGCGATACCCACAGCCATTCAACCAGCTCGCGCGCTTTCGGTTCGGCGAGCATCTCGCGCCCTTGTTCGCGCAATGCGCGCGAATCACCGCGGCCTGAGTGCTCGACGGCGAGGCCTGCGCGCTCGCGGCAGAGCTCCGCGCTGGGGCCGGGTTTGACCGCGATGACAACCTTGATCCCGATCGGCAGCCAGTCAGGCAGCCAGTCCAGATCCGGTTCCAGCCCGTTGCGGCTCAGCTCCTGCCCATCGGCGATCCCGATGCACAGATCACCCCCGGCGGCTGCGCGCGCCAGCCAGTTCGGCAGGGCCTCGCGCTGGGTTTCAGCGTCAGCGGGAACAGGGTCGGGGAAACCGCAGGTCTGGCGAATCCAGGCCATCAACCGCCACAGGAACGCATCGGGATTGCCGGCCTCGCCGCCAAGGCCGGCATGATGGAAGAAGAACCGCTCACCAAACGCGCTGCCCGTTGCGAGCAATCGAGCGGCCTTGCCGGAATCGCCGGGGCCAATCAGCAGCGTTGTTCCGTC
The DNA here is from genome assembly GCA_048616735.1 of Wenzhouxiangella sp. Taxonomy (GTDB): domain Bacteria; phylum Pseudomonadota; class Gammaproteobacteria; order Xanthomonadales; family Wenzhouxiangellaceae; genus Wenzhouxiangella. Next base: position 1,461 of record JBMCIV010000091.1, read on the forward strand.
TTCCAGCGCCAATGGTTCAGACGCGGCATCCGTAACAGCGCCAAACGCCGTCATCAGTCGATCTTCCGGGAGGCGTGCAGGCTCGCGATCGCTCATCTGGGCTTCTGGTCAAAGGGTTTTTACAGCCTGATGATTATGCATCATTCGGCCTGTGGCCAAAGATCCGATCAGGAATCGTCATGGCGCTGTAACTGCGATGGGACATGCTAATACGCAAGTATCCGCAAGGCTTCGTGCGCGGCGGCAATCGCGCTGGCCGCCATGGGTCGCTTTGCGGCGTTATCCTGATCGATCAGATCGCATTTTCCAGGGAGCCCTTTGCCATGACAAAAGCCATTGACCGGAATCGCCGACGTTTTCTCCGCCAGGGCCTGATGGCCTCCGGCGTGCTTGCCGTCGGCCCGGGCTTGTGGGGCGTGACCACCCAGGCCTCACCACGTTCGGCCAGGCCGCTGTCCATGCCGCAAAAGGTCAGCAATATCCCGAATCTGGCCGGAACCCTGCACGAAGTGGGGGTGGAAAATGATCCCGCGACGCGGATGCTGGTCCCGCGCGGCTTCAGCGTTCGCCAGGTTGCACGCACCGGTGAAAAAGCTGTGGCTCATTGTGACTACGTCTGGCACGCCGACCCCGACGGTGGTGCGACCTTTGCGATGGACGATGGCGGCTGGGTCTACGTCTCCAATGCCGAAGTGGGTGCCTGGCGACAGGGCGGGGTGGGCGCACTGCGGTTTGATGCTGCCGGGGAGCTGGTAGACAGTTATGCGATCTGCACCGGCACCACCAACAACTGCGCCGGCGGGCCTACGCCCTGGGGCACATGGCTGACCTGTGAAGAAATCGACGAAGGTCTGGTCTACGAATGCGATCCGACTGGCCGCCAACTGGCCGTGCCTGTCCCTGCGCTCGGCGTGTTCAAGCACGAGGCCGCAGCCGTCGACCCGGTTCATCGCCACATCTATCTCACCGAAGATGTCGAGGACGGCAACTTCTATCGCTTTGTGCCCGATCACTACCCTGAAGGCGGCCGCGCCGATCTCAGCCGTGGGCGGCTGGAAGTGGCCGTGGTCAGGGACGATGATCCGTTCAAGACGCGTGCAGTCGAATGGGCAACCGTGCCCAACCCGCTGCCCCGTCTGGGCGGTGACGACGTGGCGCGGCAGCAAGCGCCCACCCGCAAGCAGGTGCCCGAAGCCGCGATCTTCAACGGCGGCGAGGGCTGCTGGTACTTCGACGGCCTGGTCTATTTCACGACCAAGGGTGACAACCGTGTCTGGGCGCTGGACACCAACCGCAGCACGCTCGACCTGGTCTACGACAAGCAAAGCGACCAGGCCTTCAATCCCGGTATCGACGATGTCGACAACCTGACCGTCTCGGCCGGTGGCGATGTGCTGGTGGCCGAAGATGGCAGCGAAATGCGCCTGGTCGTGGTCGGCCCCGACGTCAAGCCCTTCGAGCTGCTGAATGTCCAGGGACAGCGCGACTCGGAGATTTGCGGTCCGGCCTTCAGCCCCAACGGCGAGCGGCTGTATTTCAGTTCCCAGAGAGGTCCGGCCGGGGATCACAGCGACGGCCGCATCTATGAGCTGCGCGGCCCTTTCTTCGTCGACGCTTGATAGAAAGCAGCATGTTTCAAGCTTCACGCGGGAGGAAGTGACTTGTGGATTCCATGCGCAAATCACCTTGTCTGACCCGAAGCGGGCTGGCCCTGTTTGCCGCCGTCTTGCTGGTGGCTTGCGATAACGCGAATGCGCATGCCGGCCAAGAATCTGTCGAAGGGACAACGGTCACGCCGTCCGCAGCCGCCCATGAAACGGACCGCCAGACCGCTTTTCGAATCCGCGGCGACGCCGACGCTGGGCTCAACGTCGACGAGGGCTGGGCTGCCCCGGTTAATCAGGCGGCCACGGTCGTTGCCGACCAGCCGTTTCGTCTGCGTTTCGAGGTGGAGGCGGGTGCGCACGATAGGCCGCCCCGGCAGTACCGACTTCAATTCCGCCGTAACGGCGGCGAGTGGTCGCCCCTGCCTGCAGAGAACTTTCCGCAACCGGCAAAACTCCATGAGTTTCCGCTTGAGACCCTGGCCGAAGGGCCAGCTGAACGGTTATGGCAGTTTGCCCAAGGCACGCCTTCGGCGATGCGCTGGCGCGATGAGGAGGACGGGTACCTGCGGATCGAGACCCGCGACGAGCCGCTGCTTGCGCTTGGGCGATACCGGACACCGTGGCAGCCGCGTGAGTTTGCTCTTGAGCTGAGGCTGAGCGAGGACGACCAGGCCCGGATCGGACTGGTGTTTGACTATCAGGACCGCGATAACCATTCGCGCGTGGAAGTGATTCGGTCGGGCACGGTTCGGGTGATTGAACGCGCCGACGGCACCGACACCGTGCTTTCAGCGCACCAGACCGAAGTCGAGGCCGGTCGATGGCTGGAGCTGAAAACGCTGTTCAACGGCACCGAGCTGGTGGTCGAATTCGACGACGACCGCCTGGTTTTTACCGAAACGCTTGCCACGGACCCTGCGCCCGTGCCGGGTCTGTACCTGACCGAACGCGCTGTCGTCGATGTGCGCTCGATTGCCGTTGAAGGCGAACCGCGCTCGCCGCGCACAAGCATTATCGCCAGCGAAGCGTTCGAGCACGCCGAGCCGACCCGGAATCTGCTGCCCGTCTCCGAGCGAGACTTTTCCGGCGGGGCAGGGGTTAGCTTCGCCGAGCGTACGCCGCCCTGGACCGGCGCAGGCGGCCACGGCGAATGGGAGTTTCCGATCGTGATTCGCTACTTTTCCGACGGCGCGGCGATGAACGAAACGGGCGACCGCTTCGACTATCGGCTGGTTGCCCTCGGCGGGGCTGCTTTGCCGGCCGAGTCCATGGCTTCGGTGACCCTCGAAGTGCCCGACGGCCACCTCGGCGGCACCTTCGTCGAAACACCGATGCGAATCGGTCCGTGGCAGGCTAACAACGGGGCGCTGTATTTCCTGATGGAGCCGGCCGAGACCTGGAACGCGCTGATGACGGTCAAGTCATCCGACGGCGGCCGAACATGGCGGGAAGTCGACGGCGCCCATCGGCCGCAGACCGGCGATCTCGAGGGCTTCGGATCGGTGTTGGTCGGAGAGCGCATCCATATGCTGCATCAGACCTCCGATGATGTCTGGTACCACGCCTTCAATACCGCCGATCATCCGCACGCCCCGGATACCTGGGCGATAAGCGATGAACGGGTTGCCTCGCCACCGGAACCGCCAACCCAGGTGGCCGACCTCGCGGTGCGCCCGGACGGCAGCGTGGTGGCGGTCTACGGCGGGCCGGACAAGATCCATTTTCGCGTCCGCTCCAGGCAAGGCGCGTGGGGCGAGGAGCGCGTGATCGACTCAGACACCCGCTCGTTGCTGTCCGGCCCGACCGTCGTCCTCGGCGGCAATGACGAAGTCCACCTGGCCTATACCGACAGCGACGGCAACGCCTGGTACCGAAAAATCCTGTCCGACAATACCTTGACCGATCGGGTCCGCGTCTCGACCGAGCTTGGCACCAACAGCGAAGACGTCGGCGCGATCCTGCCGCTGGCCTACCTGCCCGACAGCGGTTCGGTCAGCGTCATCTATCGAACCCGCAACGGCCAGCTGCACGAGCGGCGCGCGGATGCTGAAGGGCGGTGGAGTGATCCGGTCCTGGTCTCGGAGCGCGTCGTGGTCCAGAACTCGGTGGATTCCGATCAGGTCGGCGCCGACGCATTGGTCGTGGGAGAGACCGTACACGTGCTGCTGATCGAAGCGGGTTCGGGCAAGTTGTTTCACGTCGCCCGACGCGGCGAGGCTTGGCAAGAGGTCGGTATCGTGGTTGACGATGAGGAGGTTCAGTGGATTCGCGGCGGCCTGGTGAACCTGACAGATGGTGGGTTGGCCTATGGCTACGTCTACGACGGCGGCGCGGACGGCGGCTCGGGCAAGAATCGATATGGGCGCATTTTGATCCAGGCGCCTTGAAGCCGATTATCGAGTCGATACCGGTTTTTAACGCGCTTGAAACACTCCGCCCCTAGGCTGGGTCTCGAATTCACCTCAAGTCTTCTGCCATGCATTCTATCCGCTATATTTTGTTTCTGTTGATTCTGGTTGTTGCCGGCCACACCTCCATCGCTCAGGCTCAGCAGGCCACCGGGCGCATTACCGGCACCGTCGAAAGCGCGACCGAAAGCTTCAAGTTCCAGGGTGCGACGGTTCGAATCGTCGGCACCGATCGCCGCACCGCCACCGACCGGGACGGCCGCTTTCGCTTCAGCGGTCTTGCCGCAGGCGACTACGAGCTGAGAATCGAGTACGTCGGCGTCCCTGCAAAGACCGTCTCGGTCAGCGTTGCGGCCGGTGAGTCCGCCGAAGTGGACGTGGCGCTGGATCAGGATATGGATCGGATCATGGTGGTCGGGCAGTCGGCCAGACAAAGCGCTGCCTTGTCGCGCGAGCGGGCTGCGGTCAACAACATCAACGTGCTGTCCGCCGACGCCATCGGCCAGTTCCCCGACAACAACGTGGCCGAGGCGCTGCAGCGCGTCTCCGGCCTGTCGCTGGAACGCGACCAG
>JBMCIV010000092.1:0-6015 GCA_048616735.1 Wenzhouxiangella sp.
ACCTCAAGGCCGCCGCCGACAACGGCTTTATCGCCGAGGAAAAAACCCTGGCTGCCGGCGATCGTATCTTCGAGTACTTCCTCAACCGCCTGCGCCTGAGCGAGACCTTCGACGGGCCTGAATTCAGCCGGCTGACCGGCTTGGACGCCGCCCTGCTCACCCCCTTGCTGGACAAGGCCCTGGATCTGGGCCTGGTCGAGCGCGCGGGTGAAGCTTATCGGGTCAGCCGCGAGGGCCAGCGCTGCCTGAACGATCTGCAGTCCCTGTTTCTGCCGGAAGAGTAAACTCTTTGCCCATGACCCTGCGATCCACTGTTCGGGCAATCACCCTGGCGACCCTGCTCGGGCTGGTTCCGGTTGTCCACGTTCTGGCCGAGGAAGCCTGGGTCCGCATTGACCGGCCCAGCGCCGCGCTGCGCGCGCAGCTGCCGAGCGAGGCCATGGACTACGGCGCTTTCGTGTGGATGCCGGAGCGGGTCATGCCGGCCAGCGCCCGCAGCTTTGAACGAGTGCACCGCATCGAGCGGCCTTTCGCCATACCGCTGGACGGCCGGCGCGTTGACTTGAGCGATCAGCCGGCCGGCCGAAGCGCCGGCGATGACGGCGAAGCCGGCTTTCACCTGGTCCAGTTCCGCGGCCCCGTTCAGCGCGCCTGGCTGAAGGGCCTGGAAAAGCGCGGGCTCAAACCGATTCAGTTCATCGCGCCCAACGCCTACCTAGTCTGGGGTCGGGCCGATCAACTGCCGCCCATCGGCAGGCGGGGCGATGATCCGGTGCGCTTTGCCGGCCGCCTGCCAGACAGCGCCCGCGCCCGGGCGCTGTCGCAGCCGCTTAAGCCGCACGATCACGCCCGGGCCATGATTTACCGGCCGGCTGCCCACAACACCCTCAAGTCCCTGCGCGAGGCCGGCGCCAGCGTGCGCGACTGGCGTGCGGTGGGCGGGGAGTTCCTGGTCGTCGACCTGCAGATCGCGCCCGAACGCCAGGCCGATCTGCTCGCCATCGGCGGCGTGCTGACCGTGCAGCAGGTCAGCCAGGACGCCGGACCGCGCGGCGAGATGGCCAACCAGTCGGTGGTCGGGCTCGAAAGCCCCGACGCGACGCTGCTGCCCGGCTACCGCGACTGGCTGGACTCGATCGGCCTGGACGGCAGCGGCGTGGTCGTGGCGGTTGTCGATGCCGGGATTCGCCAAACCCATCAGGATCTGAGCGGCCGGTTTTTAGACTGCCTACCGGGGCCGGACCAGCCCAGCTCGTGCAGCCAGGCCAACGACGACCACGGCACCCACGTGGCCGGGGCGATCGCCGGCACCGGCGCCAGTCAGACCGTGGATGCCGCTGGCTTCCTGCGCGGCCTGGGCATGGCGCCCGGCGCCCGGCTGGTACAGCAGCGCTATCCGCCGCTGCTGGACTCCGGGCCCAGCGGCATGCTGCCGGGCGGCATGCTGACCATCTTCGCCGAATCCGCGCTCAGCGGCGCGGTATTGGCCAACAACTCCTGGGGGCCCAGCGGCACGCCCCAGGGCTACGACATTCCCAGCCGCGAAGTCGACCTGATCACCCGCAACGCTTTGCCCGAGGCGGCCGAGCCGGCGCCCATCCTGCCGGTGTGGTCGATCATGAACGGCAGCGGCGACAATCCGAACAGCGTGTGCGCACCCTCGTCGCTGGGCGCCCCGGACGAGGCCAAGAATCTACTGACGGTCGGCTCGAGCTGGCTGCGGTTCAGCGGCGGCAGCCAGCGCCCCAACCTGTTCGACATCTCGACCAACAGCGCCCACGGCCCGGCCTGCGACGGCCGGCGGGTGCCGCAGCTGATCGCCCCGGGGTGTTTCACCGACAACCCCGTCGCCACCGACAACGACGCCTACAGCGCCGGCTTCTGCGGCACCTCCATGGCCTCACCCATCGTTACCGGCACGGCCGCGCTGTGGGTCGAACAGTATCGCGCAGGCAACGGCGGCGCCACGCCCAGCCCGGCGCTGATCAGGGCCAGGCTGACCGCCGGGGCGCGCAATCTGCAGGGCTTTCTTGATGCCGATGGTTCTGTTCTCGGGGCCCGGCCCGACCGCAAGCAGGGCTGGGGTCGGCTGGATGCCGAGGCGGTTCTGCGCCCTGACCAGGACGTGTTCGTGCTTGATCAGACCCGCATCTTCAGCGCCACCGGTCAGGCCTGGACCGGTCGTTTCGAGCCCGTCGATCCGGCCGCGCCGATGCAGATCATGCTGGCCTGGACCGACGCCCCCGGCCACGGTCTCGGTGGCACCCTGCCGGCCTGGGTCAACGACCTCGACCTGATTGTCCACCGCGCTGATGAGGCCTTTTACGGCAACGGCCTCGGCGCCAACGGCTTTTCGACCACCGGAACCGCGCCGGACCCAGCCAACAACCTGGAGGGCGTTGTTCTGGCCGCCGATCAGCATCAGGGCCAAGCCGTGCGCATCGAGGTGCTGGCCGCCAACCTGGCCGCCGACGCTCTGGACCCCTGGAATCCCGGCGATCCCGCCCAGGATTTCGCCCTGGTGTGCGTCAACTGCCAGCGCGCGCCGGATTTCACCCTGGGCGTGTCACCGCAAGCCATCCGCGCCTGTCTGGACGACGGCCCGTTTGCCGCCGAGGTGACGGTGCGCTCGGTTCTGGGCTTTGACCAACCCGTCGAGCTGATCACCGCGGATGGCGATTTTGACGGCGCACTCAGCCTGGACACCAGCCCACAGCCGCCGCCTTTCAGCAGACCGCTGAGCATCGCCACCGCGTCCGCCGGCGCCGGCGAGTACCAGATCAGGGTCGAGGCTTCCGCGACCGAGCCGGGCATCATTGCCACGACGGTTGCGCTGGCACTCGATAGCGCCATTTCGTTGGCGCCGGACGCTGTCTCGCCGGCACCAGGCGATCCGGTCTCCATCGCCCCCACTTTTGCCTGGACCGCGCTGGACCAGGCCCAGCAGTACCGCTTTGAGCTGGCCGGCGATGCGGCCTTCAGCGATTTGCTGGAAAGCCGACTGCTCGATGAGCCGGTCTGGCGGCCGGCGAGCTGGCTGCAGCCCGACACCGATTACTACTGGCGCGTGCGCGGGGTCAATGCCTGCGGCGAAGGCACCGTATCCGAAACCTTCACCGTCCAGACCGACCTCGGTCCGGCCGCCAGCCTGGCCTTCGTCAGCCCACCCGACCCGGACGGCGAAGGCGGCTTTCTGGCACCGGTGGAGGTCGAAATTCGCAACCAGAACGGCCAGCGCATCAGCTCGGATGACGACAGCATGATCGAACTGGCACTGGACCAGGCGCCCGACGGGACCAGCCTGTCCGGCACCCTGGTTCGCCGGGTCAGCGCCGGGGTGGCGCGTTTCGATGACCTGGGCATCAGCGCCGAGTTCGACGGCGAATTCACCTTGCGCGCCCGCCTCAGCGCCAGCGAGCCGTTAACCGTTGAGGGCTTCAGTCTCGGTACGCTGCAGAGCGAAAACCGCCAGGCGACTGCCGGGCTGGCCACCGCCGCGCCCGTCACCGGTCTGGCCTTTGCCGGCACGGTCAGCGGCATCAGCGCCAGCCCGAGCTTTGCCTCCGACCTGCGCCTGGCGGTGACCGCACCCGACGGCACTCGCGCCAGCATCGGCGGCTTTGACACCGCCTCCGATGCGCCCTGGGACTTTGACGGCGGAGACTCCGGCAGCGACGGTCGCTACCAGAGCGAACACCCTGACCTGTTCAGCGACCGTGGCGCGCCCGTGGCCGATGAGGGCGTGTGGCAGTTCGAATTCCGCAACGACTTTTTCGACGGCGAGCTGATGCGCTGGGACGAGGTGCAGATCACCCTGATCAAGGCGCCGATCGAGGTCGTCAGCGGAACCATTTCGATTCAGGGGAGCCGTATCTTCCAGGACCGCTTCGAGACCGACTAAAACGCCATGCAAGCCATCATCGCCATCGCCACGCTGCTGATCGGCATCGCCATCATTCTGGTCGGCAACGGTTTGCTGGGCACCTTGCTCGGCGTGCGTGGCGGGCTTGAGGGCTTCTCCAGCGCCATGCTGGGGTTGATCATGGGCGTGTACTTTGCCGGCTACGTGTCCGGCACGCTGATCGTGCCGGACATGATCCGGCGGGTCGGGCACATCCGCATCTTCACCGCGCTTGCCTCGATCGCCTCGATCGCCACCCTGACCCACGGCCTGGTGGTTCACCCGGTGAGCTGGATGCTGGGGCGGGCGGTGACCGGCTTTTGCATCGTCGGCATGTACATCGCCATCGAGAGCTGGCTCAACAGCAAGACGGCAAACGACAGCCGTGGCCACGTATTTTCCGCCTACATGACGACCACCCTGCTGGGGCTGGGCGTGGGTCAGATTCTGCTGCTGGCCGGCGATGTAGAGACCCTATTCCTGTTCGCCCTGGCGTCGGTGCTGCTGTCGCTGGGGCTGGTGCCGGTGGCCTTGACGCGCGTGCGCGAACCGGTCATCGAGGACGTCGAACGGCTGGGGCTGCGCCGGCTCTACCAGGTCTCGCCGTCGGGCGTGATCGGCAGCCTGTTCTCCGGCCTGGGCACCGGTGCGCTGTGGGGCCTGGGGCCGGTGTTTGCCAGCGGCATCGGCCTGGGCACGCGCGGCATCGCGGGATTCATGGGGCTGACGATTCTGGGCGGAATCCTGATGATGTGGCCGGTCGGCAAACTGTCCGACCGCTACGATCGCCGCGTGGTTCTGATGTGGGTCTGCGTGGCCTCCACCCTGGCCGCCCTGACCGCACTGTGGCTAACCCGCATCGATACCGGCTGGGTCTTGCTCGGCGGGTTCCTGTATGGCGCGGTCAGCTTCAGCGTATTCTCGCTGGCCGTGGCCCACACCAATGATCACGTCGACTACGCCCAGATGCTGGAAACCACCGCCAGCCTGCAGCTTTTGTGGGGCAGCGGGGCGATCGCCGGGCCGATTCTGGCTGGGTTTTTCATGCAGTGGACCGGGCCCCTGGCCTTCCTGCCGTTCCTGGCCGTGGCCGCGCTGATTCCGGCCATCTTTACCCGCTACCGCATGGTGGTCAGCGCCCCGGTTGCCGCCGACGAGCAGGGCGACTACATCCCGCAGTTCGCCACCAGCCCGCTGGCGCTGGAGATGTATCCGGAGCAGGAAAGCGAGGAAGCCGTGGCTGAGCAAACCGTCACCGAACAAGCCTCAGGAGACCGAGACGGAGACGGAGGTAGAGAGGGAGGCGGAGACAGCGAAGGAGAAGGAGAAGGAGAAGGACAAGCCGAACCGCGCTGAGCGGCTGCCCGACAGGTCAGGACTCGATCGGGATGGTCAGCTCGGCGATGAAGTGTCCATCCTCGATCCGGGTCTTCAAGCCGTAGCGCTCTTCGTAGGCCAGCGCCAGGCGCTGGCGGATATTCTCAAGCGCGGTGTTATTGCCTTCGGCCGGCCGGCTGTCGGGATCGGCCAGCGGGTTGGTGACCGTGAAACGGATGCGGCCGAAGCGAATCCGCTTGCCCTCGATGCGCAGCGTGCCGCCTTCGGCCCGGCGGGAAATGCCGTGGACGATGGCGTTTTCGATTAGGGGTTGGAGCAGGAGGGGTGGAAGCTTTTCACTCAGCGGAAAGTCCGCATCCAAAGCCCACTCCACCTTGAGTCTTGACCCTAATCGCAAGCCCTCTAGACGGAGGTAACGCCGGACAAGATCAATCTCCTCCGATACGAAATGTTCGCCTTTCGCACGCAAACCTGTCCTCATCAGGTCAGCCAGATCCAATGTTGCGTTTTCTGCTGTTACAGGCTGCTCTTGAATTAGAGACGATATCGTATTCAAGATATTGAATAAAAAATGCGGCCTGGTACGAGCCTGAAGCGCGCCGAGCCTAAAATCAGAATCCGCCGTGATCTGATCTCGCCAAAAGGAAATATAAACGTGGTGAAATGCGGCGAATGCACCTATACCCAAGGCCAGCAAAGCGTTAGACAGAACAAACCAACGCGGATCGCTTGAGAGACGCTGGTCAAAAAAAAGGACCAAAGCCAAGCTATATAGT
>JBMCIV010000093.1:0-6001 GCA_048616735.1 Wenzhouxiangella sp.
GCCGACCTGGGGCTGGCTTTCGACGGTGACGGCGAGCGTTTGAACCTGGTCGCAGGCGATGGCCGCATCCTGTGGCCGGACCGGGTTCTGATGCTGCTGGCCCGCGACCTGCTGAGTCGCCAGCCGGGCAGTTTGATCGTCCACGACGCCTGCTGCTCGCCGCGCTTGACGGAATGGATCGAGGGCCTGGGCGGTCAGGCTGTTCGCGTCGGCGCCGGCCCCGTCGCGGTCGAAGCCGCGCTGGCTCAGCACGCAGCGGCGCTGGCCGGGACCAGCGAGGGGCACGTGTTTTGCGCTCCTGACGGGACCCTGGCCCAGGATGCGCTGCTAGCCGCCTGCCGGCTGCTCGAGGTTTTGGCCGCCGATACACGCGACATCGCCGAGATTTTCGCGGAGCTGCCGGTGGTGGTGAACGCGCCGCCGCTGCGACTGGCGCTGCCGGACAGAAATCCGGAGGCTGTGCTGACAAAACTGGCAGAAGCCGGCGGCGACGAGCTGCGGGCTGACGAGCATGGCCTCGTGCTGGTCGAGCGCGACGCCTGGTTCGGCGTCGGCATCGACGAGAACGGCCAAAGCTTATGGTACCGGGTCGAGGCGGCCGACGAACACGCCGCCCAGCGCATCCGCCAGCGCCTGGCCGAACTGCTGCAGGGCGTCGATCAGCGCCTGAAGCTGACGAGTTGATCTCGGGCCGGCGGGTGTCCACGCTGCTGTTCAACAAGCCGTTCCGGGTGCTGTCCCAGTTCACCGATCGGGCGGGTCGCGCCACGCTGGCCGACTGGATCGATGCGCCCGGGGTCTATGCCGCCGGTCGGCTGGATTTCGACAGCGAGGGCCTGCTGGTGCTCACCAGTGACGGAAAACTCAAGGCTCGCCTGGCCGGGGCCGGATCGGCCACGCCCAAGACCTACCTGGCCCAGGTCGAGGGTCGGCCCGATGTGCGCGCCCTCGATCGCCTGGCGGCCGGGCTGCGCCTGAACGACGGGCCGACGCGGCCGGCGCAGGTGCAGCTGCTCCCGCGTGCGCCGGGCGGGCTGTGGCGGCGCTACCCGGCGGTGGCGCCGCGCCCCGGCAAGCCTACCAGCTGGCTGGAGATCACCGTGACCGAAGGGCGCAATCGTCAGGTCCGGCGCATGACCGCCGCGGTCGGTCTGCCGACCCTGCGCCTGGTGCGCACCCGGGTCGGGCCGTACGCGCTGGAAAATCTCCGGCCCGGCGAGTGGAGGGCAGTCGATCAGTAGGCGAATTCGCGGAAAATCTTGTCGATATCGCCCTGCCAGCGGGTCTCATAGGCGGCCAGCTTGACCTCGGCCGGCGTGGTGCCGCGATCGACCACGTCTTCGAGCGCGTTCAAGAAACCGCCCTCGTGGTCGCCGGCGCCGTTGAAGCGCTGGCGCCGAGCCAGGCCACCGCGCGCTAAGCTCAGCAGCTCGCGCGCGATGTCGCGCACGCTGCGCTTGCCGATGCGGGCTTTCAGGCCGATCCGGGCGACGTCTTCGCGCAGCTGCTGGCGCTGCTCCAGACTCCAGTCGCGCGACAGGTCCAGGCAGGCGGCCAGGTTGGACGAATCGTAGAGCAGGCCGACCCAGAATGCCGGCAGCGCACACAGGCGCCGCCACGGCCCGCCGTCGGCGCCGCGCATTTCCAGAAAGCGCTTGAGCCGGACTTCCGGGAAGGCCGTGGTCAGGTGGTCCTCCCAGTCGGCCAGGGTCGGGTACTGGCCTTCGAACCCGGCCAGCCGACCGGCCAGAAAGTCGCGGAACGACTGCCCGGCCAGGTCGATATAGCGGCCGTTGCGGCGGATCAGGTACATCGGCACGTCCAGCATCCAGTCGACGTAGCGCTCGAAGCCCATGCCCGACTCGAACACCCAAGGCAGCATGCCGGTGCGGTCCGGGTCGGTATCGGTCCAGACCTGGCTGCGCTGGCTCAGGTAGCCGCTGGGCCGTCCTTCGACGAACGGCGAGTTGGCAAACAGCGCGGTGGCGATCGGCTGCATCGCCAGCGAGGCGCGAAACTTGTCGACCATGTCGGCCTCGCTAGCAAAATCCAGGTTGACCTGCACGGTGCAGGTGCGCTTCATCATGTCGATGCCCATGCTGCCGACCTTGGGCATGTAGTTGCGCATGATCACGTAGCGCGCCTTGGGCATCCACTCGATATCTTCGCGTCGCGCCGTGGGGTGGAAGCCCAGGCCGATAAAGCCGATGCCCAGCGGCTCGGCGACCGCGCGCACTTCGGCCAAGTGGGTGTTGACCTCGCTGCAGGTCTCGTGGAGGTTGTCGAGCAGCGCGCCGGACAGTTCCAGCTGCCCGCCGGGCTCGAGCGTGATCGTGCAGCCGTCGGGCTTTTTCAGCGCGATCGGCAGATCGTCCTCGGTCACGATTTCCCAGTCGAAGCGCGCGGCCAGGCCCTCGAGCATGGCGCGCACGCCGCAGCGGCCTTCATATTTCAACGGCTCCAGGGTGTCGGTCAAAAACCCGAATTTCTCGTGCTCGGTGCCGATGCGCCATTCCGATTTCGGGCGCGCGCCGGAGGCGAGCCAGTCGGCCAGCTGCTGCGGTCGGGTCAATACGTCATCTGGGTTCACGGCAGGGGCCCGCGGCTAGAATGGAGGGGCAATTATCGTCGTTTCCGGGGCCGCTTGCATGCAGAATGAATTTCGTTTCCTGACGCTTTTGATGGTGTTGCTGTTGTGGCTGGTGCCGGTGCATGGGGAGACGCTGCACCGCGGCCTCGGCCCCGAGCCCGACGCGCTCGATATTCACTTGGCCCAGAGCCTGTCGGCGCTCAACGTGCTGCGCGACCTGCACGAAGGTCTGGTGACGCTGGACGCCGGCGGTCGGCTGGTTCCCGGCGTGGCCCGGGCGTGGACGGTCAGCGACGACGGCAGGGTCTGGACCTTCGAGCTGGACCCGGCGGCGCGCTGGTCGGACGGCTCGGCGATCGAAGCGGCGCATTTCGTCGCCGGCTGGCGACGAGCGCTGGATCCTCAAACCGCGGCACCGATGGCCGGCCTGCTCGACCCGGTGAGCGGGGCGGTTGCGGTTCGGCGCGGCCAGGCCGAAAGCAGCGCCCTCAAGGTTCGAGCCGATGGCCCCGGTCGTCTGGTCGTCGAGCTCGACCGGGCCACGCCCTGGTTTGCCGAGCTGCTGACCCATCCGCTGACCTTCCCCTGGCCGGGCGAGCAGGCCGGTCTTTTCAGCGGTCCGTTCGTGCTGGCCGAGCGGGTGCCCGGCGCGCACCTTCGGCTCAAGGCCAATGCGCAGTTCCGCGCGGCCGATGGGCTGGCCCTGCAGGAAGTGGTCTGGCACGTGATCGAAGAGCCGTCGGTGGAGCTGGCGCGCTACCGCGCCGACCAGCTCCACATCACCGAAACGATCCCGCCAGGCCGGGTGGACTGGCTGCGCGCGCAGTTCGGCGCCGAGCTCAGGATCGCGCCGTACCTGGGCACTTTTTTTCTCGCCTTCAACGTTGCCCGCGAGCCTTTCGTCGATGCGCCCGGCCTGCGCCGCGCGCTGAGCCTGGTCATCGATCGCGAGCTTTTGACCGAACGGGTGCTTGGGGCCGGCGAGATCCCGGCCTGGCGGCTGATACCGCCGGGCATGCCCGGCTGGACCGGCGTGCCCGGCCGCGAAACGCCGGGCCTGGACCAGCGCATCGCTACGGCGCGCGAGCTCTACCGGCAGGCCGGCTACGACGAGCGCCGGCCGCTGCGGGTGGAACTGCGCTTCAATACCTCGCTGACCCATCGCCGCATGGCCGTGGCCATTGCCGCGATGTGGAAGCAGCACCTGGGGGTGGAGACCCGGGTGGTCAACGAGGAGTGGAAGGTTTTTGTCGCCAATCGGCGCCAGGGCCGGATTACCCAGATCGTGCGCGGTGGCTGGATCGCCGACTGGCGCGATGCCGGCAATTTCCTGCAGCTGTTCCAGACCGGCAGCCCGCTCAACTACACCTTTTTCTCCGATCCGGTTTTCGATGAGTACATGGCCCAGGCGGCCGGCGCCGACGGCGCCTTGCGCCTCGAGTGGCTCGGTCTGGCCGAGGATCGGCTGCTTGAGCAGGCAGTGGTCATTCCGCTGTACTACTATGTCTCTCGCCACCTGGTCAAACCCGAAGTGGCCGGATTTGAGGACAATGCCATGGACATCCACCTATCGCGCTGGCTATCGCTGCAATGAGGTTTCTGTCGGGCCTGCTGGTTTTGCTGCTGGTCGCCTGCGGTGGCGAATCATCCGAGCCCGGCACCCCGGCCAAGCCACGTCTGCCCCAGCCGGTCGAGCTGGAGCTCGACGAGCGCGGCCGGCCGCTGCCAAGCGTGCTGGCCGATCAACAGGTCGTTTATCGCGGCAACGGTGAGGAGCCGGAAACGCTCGACCCGCACCTGGCCGAGGGCGTGCCCAGCGCCAATATCATGCGCGACCTGTTCGAGGGTCTGACCACCACCGCGCCGGACGGGCGCATTGTCGCCGGCGCTGCCGCCCACTGGGACATCAGCCGCGACGGTCTGGTCTACACCTTTTATCTGGACCCCGACGGGCGCTGGAGCAACGGCGATCCGGTGACCGCCGAGGACTTCGTCTGGTCCTGGCGCCGCGTGGTCGACCCGGCGTCCGGCGCATCCTACGGCCGCATGCTTGCCCCGGTGGTCAATGCCGAGGAGATTTTCGCCGGACGCCTGGCGGTCGAGGAACTGGGCGTGACCGCGCTCAGTCCCACGTCCTTCCAGGTTCGGCTGAACGATCCCACCCCCTACTTTCTCGGCCTGCTGACCCATCCGACCACCTATCCGGTTCACCGGCCCAGTCTTGAAGCCCACGGCAGCGCCCACGTTCGGCCCGGCAACCTGGTCTCCAACGGTGCCTTTCGCTTGCTCGACTGGCGGGTGCGCTCGCGCATCGAGCTGGAGAAAAACCCGCACTACCGGGCTGCCGACAGCGTCATCGTCGAGCGCGTGGTGCTGTATCCGTTCGAGGACGAAAACACCGAGTTCAACCGATTTCGAGCCGGTGATCTGCACTGGACCTACCAGGTGCCCAACAGCCAGTTTCGCTGGCTGGAGCGCAACATGGCCGAGGCCCTGGTGGTCGCGCCCTGGTTCGGGACGTATTTTTTCGCGTTCAACCTGACCCGGCCGCCGTTCCAGGACGACCCTGCGCTGCGTCGGGCGCTGACCCTGGCGATCGACCGCGAAATCCTGACCGAACGCGTGACCCGGTTCGGCGAGATCCCCACCTTCAAACTGATTCCGCCCGGCCTGCCGGACTATGAATCGCCGCCGCCGGAATACGCGCAATCGACCCAGTCCGAGCGCCAGGCCGAGGCCGTGCGGCTCTACCGCCAGGCCGGTTACTCCGAAGACCGGCCCCTGACGGTGGAGCTGCGCTACAACACGTCTGAGAATCACCGCAAGATCGCGGTCGCGGTCGCGGCGATGTGGAAAGACGTGTTGGGCGTGCGCACGCGCCTGCTCAACGAGGAGTTCCGGGTGTTTTTGCAAAACCGTGCCCAGCGCCGGGTGACCGAGGTGTTTCGGGCCGGCTGGATCGGCGACTACCAGGATGCCTTCACGTTCCTGGAGCTGTTTCACAGTGGGCATGGCCGCAACGATGCCGGTTACGACAACCCGCGCTACGACCGCCTGCTCGAACAGATTGCCGGTGAGCGCATTCCCTCGCGCCGGCGCAACCTGATGGCCGAGGCCGAGCGCATCCTGCTCGAAGACCAAGTCGTGCTCCCGGTCTACGTTTATGTCTCAAAGCGCCTGGTCGACCCGCGCCTGCGCGGCTGGGAAAACAACATCATGGATTACCATCTAAGCCGCTACATGTTTCTTTTGCGCGATCGCGACCAGAACGCCACCGCCCCGCCAGCCGATGAGGATTGATTCGCAGACCGCCAAGCTCGTCGGGAGCGCTGAAAACAGCGGCGCCGGGCCATGCTGAACTATTCGATAAAGCGCCTGCTCTCGGCAGTGCCAACGCTGTTTCTGCTGATT
>JBMCIV010000094.1:0-5999 GCA_048616735.1 Wenzhouxiangella sp.
GGCCACCCCGATCGAGGCCTCGCTCAAGCCCAGAAACGCCAGCACGTATTTGCCGGCAAACAAAAACAGCAGCAGCAGGATCAGGGCCAGGATCAGCTCGCGGATCAATACCCGGTAGCGGCGCTCTGCCGGCACCTTGTCGAGAACCGCCAGAAAAATCGGGATATTGCCCAGCGGGTCCATGACCACGAACAGCAAAATGGCGGCGCCGATCAGGTCCATGCGGTCAAACTACTCCAAGATCCAAGTTTTTGGGGTTCAGAATTTTAGGACCTGAACGGGCAAAAAACCTAGCCGCCGTTCGGGTCCGGCTTGTTGACGAGGTTGGGCAACAGCGGCTCGAAATGCTTCAAAGCGCGCGCGTAGACCCGGCGCTTGAACGAAATCACGTTGCGCGCCGGGTACCAGAAATCCACCCAGCGAAAATGGTCGAACTCGGGATGATCGACCGCGTCGAGTCGAAACACGGCGTCGTCGGCGAGAAAATGCAGCAAAAACCAGACCTGCTTCTGGCCGATGCACACCGGGCGCTGGTGACGTCGGCGGTAGCGGCGGGGCAGGCGGTAGCGCAGCCAGCCCGGCGTGGCGCCGGGCACGCGCACGTGCTCGGGCGCAAGCCCGGTCTCCTCGCCGAGTTCGCGGTACATCGCCTCGATCGGCGTTTCGTCTGTATTCATGCCGCCCTGGGGAAACTGCCAGCCGTCCTGCCCGGCGCGTCGCGCCCAGAACACCCGACCGTCCTCCCTGGCCAGCACGATGCCCACGTTGGGGCGAAAACCGTCCGGGTCGATCATCGTTATCGCTTTGTCGCGGACCGGCTGTGATACCGTTCCGCAAAATTATTAACTATCCGAATGGTAATCAATTCCTGCCCCGATTGTCAGCCATGCGTCGCTCTGTCCTCTGGCTCGCCCTGAGCGCCCTGGTGCCGGCCAGCCTGCTGCTGGCCGCCTGCTGGGGCAGTTCGGGCTGGGCGTGGCCGTGGCAAACCGATGCCGCGATGACGCGGGTGATGCTGGAGCTGCGCCTGCCGCGCGCGCTGGCCGCCCTGGTGGTCGGCGCGCTGCTGGCCGTGGCCGGTTGCCTGATGCAGGTCCTGCTGCGCAATCCGCTGGCCGATCCCTACATTCTCGGCTTGTCCGGCGGTGCGGCGGTGTTTGCCCTGCTCGGCATGACCCTGGGACTGGGGTTTGTTCCCGTGCCCGTGCTGGCTTTCGCCGGCGCGCTGCTGACCATGATCGTGGTGTTTGTGCTCGCGCGCGGGAGCGGGCCGTGGAGCACCACTCGCGTGCTGCTGACCGGCGTGGTTCTGGCCAGCGGCTGGGGAGCCCTGATCTCGCTGATCCTGGCGCTGGGTCCGGACGCCTCGCTCAGAAGCATGCTGTTCTGGCTGATGGGCGACTTGAGCTATGCCAGCCTGTCGGCCTGGTGGCTGCTGCCGCTGGCGCTGGGCCTGGCGATTGTGTGGCTGCGCGCGCGCAGCCTCAACGTCATGGCCGGTGGTCAGCTGCAGGCGGCCTTGCTGGGAGAAGCCACCCGCCAGCGCTTCTGGGAAATCTATGTCGCAGCCTCGCTGCTCACGGCGCTCGCGGTGTCGCTGGCCGGGGCCATCGGCTTCATCGGCCTGATCGTGCCCCACCTGATGCGCCTGGTCGTGGGCTCGGATCATCGCCGGCTGCTGCCGGCCGCGGCGCTGTTCGGCGGCGCGTTTCTGGTCATCGCCGACACCATCGCGCGCAGCGCCTTCGGACCGCGCCAGATGCCGGTCGGCGTGCTCACCGCGCTGATCGGCGTGCCCTTGTTCCTGCTCCTGCTCCATCGGGCGGTGAAGATTCGCGGATGAGTGCAGCCGGCGACAGCGTGCTGCTCGAGGCTGTCGATCTGGCGGTGCAGATCGGCCGCGTACGCGTGGCCGAAGGGTTGTCGCTGGCCGTTCGCAGCGGCGAGTGCTGGGGCCTGCTCGGACCCAACGGCGTCGGCAAGACCACGCTGCTGCGCACCCTGGCCGGGCTGCATGCCCCTGGCGGCGGGCGCGTGCTGCTCGACGGCCAGCCGCTGGCCGAGCAAAAGCGCCGCCGGATTGCCCGGCGCCTGGGCATGCTCACCCAGCATACCGACTACGTCTTCGACGCCAGCTGCCTGGAGACCGCCCTGGTCGGTCGCCACCCCTATCTCAAGGCCTGGTCGCGCGAATCGCGCCGCGACCGGCTGCTGGCGCGCGCAGCGCTTGCCAGGCTCGGCGTGCGCGAGCTGGCCGAGCGCA
The DNA here is from genome assembly GCA_048616735.1 of Wenzhouxiangella sp. Lineage (GTDB taxonomy): Bacteria > Pseudomonadota > Gammaproteobacteria > Xanthomonadales > Wenzhouxiangellaceae > Wenzhouxiangella. The sequence continues at coordinate 2,264 of JBMCIV010000094.1, forward strand.
GCTGCATGGAACTGTCCGGCGGCGAATCGCGGCGGCTGGCGCTGGCGGCCCTGCTGGTCCAGGACCCGGCCCTGATGCTGCTTGACGAGCCGACCAATCATCTCGACCCGGCCAACCAGGTCGCGATCCTCGACGTGCTGATCGAGCGGGTGCGGGCATGCGCCAAGGGCGCGATCATGGCCTTGCACGAGGTCAACCTGGCAACCTGTTACTGCACCCACGTCGTCTTGCTGTACGGTCGCGGGGAATGGGCGGCCGGTGCGACCGGGCAATTGCTGAACGCCGAGAACCTCAGCCGGCTCTACGGCTGCCGCGTGCGGCTGGTCGACGATGGTCGGCAGAAGGTCTTTGCCGTGGCCGGAGGCAAGGGATATTGAGGGGCTTTGCTTGCCCGGCCAGCGATCCGGACCAGCACCGCCAATAAATACGAATCATTTGTATTTACGAACCATTCCATGGTAGCTTGAGGGCCTGAACGGATGCGCGTCCGTGCCCGACAGCCTCGAGGAATGCAAATGCTCTGGTCCCAACGATCTTCAGCGCCCGCCGAACAGGTCATCGTCACCCAGGCCGACCCGCGCCTGCGCCGCACCCTCAGCGAGCGTCTGAGCACGGCCTCGGTGTGCGATATCGAGCGCCTGAGCTGGGTTTACTGGCTGCTGCGCACGCGCCAGCCGCGCAAGGTCCTGATGAACGGACCCAGCGACGACGGCGTGCTGCTGATGGCGGCCGCGGCGGTCAGCATTGGTCGCGCCGGGCGTATCCATGCCGGCGGCCAGCGTCCGTGTGAACACACCCTCAAGCTGCTGGCCGATGCCGGTCTGGACTGGGTCCTGCATCGCCAGTCGCTGGCCGCCGGCGCCCGGATTGGAACCGGCTTCGACGCCGCCGTGGTTTGCGGCGCCCGCTGGGCCGACGAGGTTTTGTCGGCCACCCGCCGTCTGGCCGCCGGCGCCCTCATCATTGCCCTGGGCGAGCCCGGCGCCCACGCGCGCATGAATGCGACCTGCGCCGAGCTGCTGCAATCCGAACCGGCATTGGAAAGCCTGATGGTCTCGCCGCTGGCGATGCCGGTGACGACCATGATCTGGCGGGGAAACTAGCCGGCCGCGACCACCAGCCCGATGGCGCTCAGCCCTGAACGCTGACTTCCTGGCCCGGCCGCAGGCGCTCGTTGCCGCGGATCACCACCCGGTCGCCGGCCTGGATCGGGCCGGATACTTCGATCCAGTCGCCGGCGCCGATGCCGGTGGTGACCCGGATGCGGCGCGCGGTGTTGTCGTCGTCGATGATGAATACGGCGATGCCGTCTCCGCGCAGCACCAGCGCATCGCGCGGCACGGCCAGCACTTCGCGGACGTCGGCGGTGGGGATGGTCACGCGCACGGTCTGGCCGACCGGCAGGGGTTCGGTCACATCCAGGCGCAATTCGAAGACATGGCGAGCCTCATCGCCGACGCTGACGACGGTGCGGACCGGCGCGATCAGCTCTTGATCGCCAAAACGCAGTCCCAGCTCGTCCCCCGGCTGGACGTAGCGGTAGTAGTTCAGCGGCGCGCGCGCCACGACTTCGAGGCTGGCCGGGTCGACCAGGCGAACCACGCGCGTGCCGACCGCGACGCGCTCGCCGGTCTGAGCGACCCGTTCCACGACAACGCCGGGGAACGGGGTAGTGATCCGCGTGCGCTCGAGCAGGTCCTCGATCTGGTCCAGGCGGCTGCGCACCACGGCCAGATCGCTGGTTGCCACATCGCGTTCCGAGCGCGTCTGCTCGATCTGGCTGACCGCGGCCAGGTTGGTTTCGGCCAGGCGCTCGAAGCGGACCAGTTCGGCCTCGAGAAAACGCAGCCGGGCCTCGGCGCGCGTGATTTCGGCCGCCAGCTCCTGCGCCCGCAGGCGCAGCGGGGTGTCCTCGATGCGCGCGATCACGTCTCCGGCCTCGACCCGCGAGCCCACGTCGGCGACTTCGGTGAGGCGGCCCTCGACCTCGGCGGACAGGAAAGCATCCGAGCGTGAAACCACCGTCCCGGCGACCTGCATGGTCGGCGCCATCGTGGTCACGCGGGCCTCGCTCAGCTCGACCGGTGAGGCGCCACCGACCTGCGCCTTGACGGCAGGCACCAGCAGCGTCAGCAGGATCGCGACTTGCAGCATTTTCATAGCACAATTCCTCATGCCGGGACCACTTCCGAGGAAGCCGTCCGGGCGTTTTCTTCGTTGACGCGCAGCAGGCTCGGCAACAGGATCAGGGTAAACAGCGTGCTCAAGGCCATGCCGCCCACGATCACGGCGGCCAGACCGCGGTAGAGCTCGGTCCCCGCCCCGGGCAGCAGCAGCAGCGGCAGCATGCCGAACAGGCTGGTAAAGGTACTCATCAGGATCGGCCGCAGCCGCAGCCGCACCGCAGTCTCCACCGCCTCGCGGCGGGACAGCCCGTCGCGCTCGCCGTCGCGCGCCCGATAGACCAGCAAGATCGCGTTGTTGACCACCAGGCCGAGCAGGATGACGAAGCCGATCATGGTCAGCATGTCCATGGCCTGACCGGTCAAAAAGCCGGTGATGCGCAGGGCGATGATACCGCCGACGGTGGCCATGGGAATAGTCATCAGGACCAGGATGGAATCCCGAAACGACCGGAACAGGGCCGAGATCAACAGGTACAGGATCACGATCGCGAGGACGAAACTGCCGCCCAGGTTAGTCAGGGTCTCGCCCAGCGCCTCGGCGGTGCCGCGGTAGGTGATAACGCCGTCAGGCGGCAAGGCCGCACGCAGCTGCGGATCGACTTCCGCGCGCAGCGTCTCCAGCGCGGTTTCCATCGGGATTCCCGAGGGCGGCGTGACCTGCAGCGACAGCGTTCGGCGGCGATCGACGCGCCGGATCTGGTTCGGCCCGGCTGTTCTTTCCAGGCGAGTCAACTCACCCAGGGTGGCGATGCGGCCGGAGGGGGTGTGCAGCGGCATCGCCATCAGTTCCTCCGGCGTCAGCCATTCCTCGCCGCGCAGGATCACGTCCAGCCTGCGATCGCCGTCGAAGTAGTCGCCCAGAAACGCGCCGCTGCCCAGCGCCCGGGTCAGCGTGGCCACGTCGCTGCGGGTCCAGCCCAGCTCGGCAATCCGGCGATCGTCGGGGACCAGGCGAAGCTCGGGCTCGGCCAGCTCCAGGCCGGGCTGCGGGCGCACGGTCGCGCCGGGCAGTACTTCCTGGATCAGGCGAAAACCGATTTGGCCGGCTTCAATCAGATCCTCGAAATCATCAGCCTGCAAATCGACGTCAATGCGGCGGCTGCCGCGGCCGCCAAAGATCGGCGAGCGGTTGGCGCGGCCGAAGGTATCGGGGAAGCCGGTCAGGATGTCCCGGTTGACGACCTCGACCAGGCGATCGACGTCCTCGTCGCGCTCGGCGCGAATGCCGAAGAACGCGCCGGTGCCGAAAAAGCCCAGGAAGCTGTTGCGAATCTTGGGTTCCTTGTCGCCTTCCAGGTAGGGGATCAGGCGCTGGTTGATGACATCGACCAGTTCTTTTTCAGCCGTATCCGGCCCGATGCCGGACGGCGTCTGGATAAAGCCAAAAATGAAATTGCGCTGGCCCTCGGGCAGGTAGTCGGCCGGCGGCAGCAGCAGCGCGCCGACCAGCAGCGGAACCACGGTCAAGCCGCCGATCCAGCCCCAGCGACGCCTGGGAGTGTCGGTCAGGCGCATGATGAAATCGGTCGCGGCCTGCCACCAGCCGGCCT
>JBMCIV010000095.1:0-5914 GCA_048616735.1 Wenzhouxiangella sp.
CGATCCGGTCGAGTACCTCGACGCCTTTTTGAACTGGTTTCCCGAGGTCCTGGATCGCTGGCAGCGGGCGGAGCTGCACGATCCCTGCAACGGCTCCTGGCTGGCGTTTTTCCAGCGCGTGCAGCTGCCAGCCGCCGGCTGGAAGGCCAGGCTGAGCCGCGGCGAGTCGATCGCCGTGGTGACCTCGGCCGGCGTCATCAGCACGCTGGCTGCCTCGCTGTGCGGCTACGATCTGGACTGGCAGCGCCGACTCAACGTCAGCTTGTACAATGCCTCGGTAACCGAGCTTGGACTCGACGAGGCGGGCGGCTGGCGGCTCGGACGGGTCAACTGCGTAGCCCACCTCGACCCGGGCGCGCAGTGTACGCTGGCCTGAGGAGCCTGGAATTGGCGCCTGTAGCGGGCCCATGGACAGTCATCATGAAAAATCACAGGGAAAAATCGTGAGCGAACCCGTCGTCGTAATCACCGGATCCAGTCGCGGGATCGGCCGCGCGGCCGCGGAGCTGATGGCGGCTCGCGGCTACCGGGTGGTGGTGTCCAGCCGTTCACCGGAAAGCTGCGAACCCGTGGCCGAGGCGATCCGGGCCGGCGGCGGCCAGGCCCACGCCATCGCCTGTCACATTGGTCATGAGGACCAGCTTAAACGGCTTGTCGCCGGCACCGTCGAGCGTTTCGGGCGGCTCGACGCGGTGGTCATGAACGCGGCCAGCAACCCGGTCTACGGCGCATCCGACCAGGTCGATCGCAAGGCTTTCGATCTGATCATGGGCAACAACGTCTACAGCGCCATGCGCTTGGCGCACTATGCGCGAGAACACCTCAAGCAGGCCGGCAACGGCGCCGTCGTGCTGGTGTCGTCCATCGCCGGGCTGTTCGGCAATCGCCAGATCGGCGTTTACGGCATGTCGAAAGCCGCCGAAAATCAGCTGGTCCGAAACCTCGCGCTGGAGCTGGGCGAAGACGGGATTCGCGTCAACGCGGTCGCCCCGGGGCTGGTCAAGACAGATTTCGCCCGCGCCCTGCTGGCCGATGAGCGCATGGTTCGCTACTTCGAATCGACCACGCCGCTCAAGCGTTTGGCCGAGCCTGAAGACATCGCGCGCGTCATCGCCTTTCTGTGCGGCCCGGACTCGGGCTGGCTGTCCGGTCAGGTGATCACCGCCGACGGCGGCCTGTCGGTGACCGGCGGATTTTAGCGGGGATGATCGTGAAGCGAGCCGGCAGGGTATTGTTCATGGTCGGTCTGGCGCTGCTTCTCGCGCCGGCCTTCGGCCAGATTTACACCTACGTCGACGACAAGGGAATCACCGTGTTCACCGACCGCAAGCCGGACACGCAGCGCTACCAGGTTCGCAACCTCGGCTGCTATGGCACCTGCCGGACCGGGGTGGACTGGGAGCGCACGCCGCTGCTGCTGGACCGCTTCGACGCCGAAATCGAGGCCGCCAGCGAGGTTTTTGGCATCGAAGCGGCGTTGATCCGGGCCGTGATGCACGCCGAATCCTGGTTCGAAATCAATGCCGTCTCGCACGCCGGGGCCCAGGGGCTGATGCAGCTCATGCCCGACACCGCGCGGCGATTCGGCGTCGGCAATGTCTTCGATCCGGTCGACAACATCACCGGTGGGGCGGCCTACCTGGCCTGGCTGGCCGAACAGTTCGAGCAGGATTTCACCCGCATGGTGGCCGCCTACAACGCTGGCGAAAACGCCGTCAAGCGCCACGGCGGCGTGCCGCCGTACCCGGAAACCCAGGAATACGTGCGGCGCGTTCGCATTCTCTATCAGCGCTATCGCGACCGCAGCTAATCGGAAGGTCAGCGAACGACGGTGACCGTGCAGCGGGCAAAATCGACCACCCGTTTGGCGACCGAACCCATCAGCAGCCGCTCGAACAGACCCTTGCTGCGATGGCCGACCACGATGTGATTGACCTGCTCGCGTTCGGCCAGCTCGAGCAGCTGCTCTACCGGGTGGCCCTCCAGCAGGTGGAGGATCGGCTCCGGGTCCTGGCCCCGAGTCCGCTCGCTTAGCGTTTGCAGGTGGGCCTGGAGCCGCCGGCGCCGGCGCTCGGCCAGGGCTTCGCGCTCGCTGGCCTCGGCCATCTCGATTTCGGCACCGTAGACCACGGCACAGCAGTGAACCGTGGCGCCGCTCTGGCGCGCCAGATTCAGGGCAAAGTCGAACGCCTTGTCGCCTTGCGGCGAGCCGTCGATCCCGACGAGAATCTTGCTGCTCATGGTGTACTTACCGTGGCCTACGTCCTAAGTCTGGCGCGGGAGAGGATTGCAGAAACGAGAGGTCGTGCGCGCGGGGGCCGGCTGCAGCGCGCGCCGGCCCTGGATCGTCAGGCGGCTGTCAGCCGGCCATGCCGCGAACATGCTGATTGAGCCGCGACTTGTGCCGGGCGGCTTTGTTCGCGTGCATAATGCCCTGCGAAACAGAACGGTCGATTGCCGGTACCGCGTCCTTGTAAGCGGCTTCGGCAGCGGCCTTGTCGCCGCTCTCGATGGCGCGCAGGACCTTCTTGATCCGGGTCCGAACGTGCGAGCGCAGTGAAGCGTTGCGCTGACGATGGCGCTCGGCCTGGCGAGCCCGTTTACGGGCAGAAACGCTATTGGCCACGAAATACTCCTGATTGGGTCTGGGGTCAAAAAAGCTAGCAGAGTATTGTCCGATGGAACGGTGCCGGAGTCAAGACAGAACCAGTGCGAAGCCTGCCTGGCCAATCGGCCGGTCGAACGCGTGAGCCTGCTGCGTTCCACGTTCAATTTTGGCGCCATGACCCTGGTCTCGCGCATTCTGGGGTTTGCGCGCGACGTTGTGCTGGCGCGGGGGTTTGGCGCCAGCGCGGCGACCGATGCGTTTTTCGTCGCCTTCAAGATCCCCAATTTTTTACGCCGGCTGTTCGCCGAGGGCTCGTTTTCACTGGCCTTCGTGCCGGTGCTGGCCGAGTATCGCGCGCGCGGCAACCAGGCCGAGCTGAAGTCGCTGATCGACGCCACCGCCGGCACCCTGCTGGCGGTTTTGCTGGTAATCACCGGGCTGGGCGTGGCCGCAGCGCCGTGGGTGGTGCGGGTTTTCGCGCCCGGCTTTGCGGCCGAGCCGGAGCAGCTGGCGCTGGCCGCGGAGATGCTTCAGGTGACCTTTCCCTACCTGCTGTTCATTGCCATGACCGCGCTGGCCGGGGGCATTCTCAACACCCTGGGCCGCTTTGCCCTGCCGGCGCTGACGCCGGCCCTGCTGAATGTCTCGATAATCGTCGCCGCGCTGGCGTTCAGCCGCTATTTCTCCGAGCCGGTCAAGGCGCTGGCCTGGGGGGTGCTGGTGGCCGGTGTGCTGCAGTTGGCCGTGCAGCTGCCGGTGCTGGCTCGGCACGGCGTGCTGCCGCGACCGCGGCTGGGATTTGCCCATCCCGGTGTTCGGCGCATCCTGCGCCTGATGGTGCCGACCCTGTTCGGTTCTTCCGTCGCCCAGATCAACCTGCTGCTCGATGTGCTGATCGCCTCGCTGCTCATTTCCGGCTCTCTGAGCTGGCTGTACTACGCTGACCGGCTGATGGAGTTCCCGCTGGGGCTGTTCGGGGTGGCCCTGTCGACCGTGATCCTGCCCAGCCTGGCCGGGCTGCATGCGCGCGAGCGCGTCGGGGAGTTTCGCGCCACCCTCGACTGGGCCGTGCTGCTGGGCCTGGTGATCGGGCTGCCGGCGGCCTGCGGGCTGGCCGTGCTGGCCGAAGCGGTCAACGTCACGCTGTTCCATTACGGCGCCTTCGAGATGACCGATGTGCGCATGGCGGCCATGGCCCTGACGGTCTACTGCCTCGGCCTGCCGGCCTTTATCGGCGTCAAGACCCTGGCCCCGGCGTATTTTGCCCGCCAGGACACCAGGACGCCGGTGCGCATCGCGATCACGGCGCTGGCGGCCAACATGGTGCTCAACATCGTGTTCGTGCTGGCGCTGACCTACCATTTGGCGGGCGGGGACTTCTCGGCCGGCCTGCTGCCCACGCTGGCGGCCCACCCGGGCGGTCACGTCGCGCTGGCGCTGGCCTCCAGCGGCTCGGCCTGGCTCAACGCCGGCCTGCTGTGGCGCAACCTGCGCCGGCCCGGGCTGGCGCCGCGCCTGCCCTGGATTCACCTGGCCCAGGTGGTGGCGGCCTGCGCGGTCATGACGCTGGTGATTGCCTGGCTGGTTCCGGACGCCGAGCTGCTCGCCGGCCAGGCAGCGATAGGGCGTGCGGGCTGGCTGGCGCTGGCGGTGCTGAGCGGAGCCATCGCCTACGCCTTGACGCTTCTGGCGCTGGGTCTGCGGCCCGCCCAGTTGGCCCGGCCGCGGGCTCACCGCGATCCCCTTTAACGCGCGCCGTAAGCGGCCGCGGCAGGCGCCGGCATTGCAGCGCTCGCTGCGACGGTAAAGCCGTTAAAATCGCGGGTCTGCCATGGACCTTATACGAACCCTTTATCCTTCCCCGGAGGCTGGCCGGCCGGTCGCGCTGACGATTGGCAACTTCGACGGTCTGCACCGGGGGCATCAGGCGCTGATTGGCGCGGTTGTCGAGCGCGCGCCGGACCTGGTGCCGGCGCTGATGTGTTTCGAGCCGCTGCCGGCCACGCTGTTTCGCGCCGATCGTCCCGTACCGCGGTTGCTGGGTGTGACCGACCGCATCCAGTTGGCGCGCCGGCTCGGCCTGCAGCGCCTTTACATGGCGCGGTTCAACCGCGCTTTTGCCGCCCTCGAGCCGGACGTCTTCTTGCGTGATATCGTCGCCGCGGCCATCGGCGCCCGGCACGTAGTGGTTGGCGCGGATTTCCGCTTCGGCGCGCGCGCGGCCGGCGACGTCGCGCTGCTGGCCCGGCTCGGCCGGCGCCTGGGCTTTGGCGTTGAGGTCATCGAGCCGGTCTGCCAGGGGGCACAAAAAATCTCTTCAAGCCGTATTCGCAGCCTGCTTGCCGCCGGTGACCTGGACGCTGCAGCGGCTCTGCTGGGGCGCCCCTATTCGCTGAGCGGGCGCGTCCTGCACGGCCAGCAGCTGGGCCGCAGGCTGGGCTTTCCAACCGTCAATCTGCGCCCGCCGACGCCGCCGGCCTTGCAGGGCGTGTTCGCCGTGCGCGTCAGCGGCCCCGGCCTTGACGCTCACCCCGGCGTGGCCAACCTGGGCCGCCGGCCGACGGTCAACGGCAGCAACTGGCTGCTTGAAGTTCATCTGTTCGATTACGATGACAACCTGTACGGTCAGCGCCTGGAAGTTGAGTTTCTCCAGCGGCTGCGCGGGGAGGAGAAATTCCCCGACCTGGCCGCCATGACGCGCCAGATGCAGACCGACGCCCTTCAGGCCCGCCGCGTGCTGGCCGCCGCTGCCGTCGCTTCCTGACCCGATTACATCCCGAGCCTTAAAGCCCATGGAATACAAAGACACGATCAACCTGCCGCGTACCGCGTTCCCGATGAAAGCCTCGCTGGCCGCGCGCGAGCCGCAGATGCTCAAGCAGTGGCAGGAGCAGGCGCTGTATCAAAAAATCGAGGCGGCCACCGCCGACCGCCCCGGCTTCATCCTGCACGACGGCCCGCCGTACGCCAACGGCGATATCCATATCGGGCATGCGGTCAACAAGATCCTCAAAGACATCGTCGTACGTTCTGCCCTGCTGGCCGGTTTCCGCTCGCCCTACGTGCCGGGCTGGGACTGTCACGGGCTGCCCATCGAGCTGCAGGTAGAAAAAAAGGTCGGCAAGGTCGGGCACAAGATCGACGCCGAGACCTTCCGCCAGAAGTGCCGCGAATACGCCGACCGCCAGATCGAGAACCAGGCGGCCGATTTCCAGCGTCTCGGCGGGCTGAGCGACTGGTCCAGGCGTTACGCCACGCGCGATTTCAGCTATGAGGCCAACATGCTGCGCGCGCTGGCCCGAATCG
>JBMCIV010000096.1:0-5902 GCA_048616735.1 Wenzhouxiangella sp.
CGCGCCGCTGGCCCAGAAAATGGCCGACGCCCTGCTCAAGGAAGGCATTTACGTGATCGGGTTCTTCTACCCGGTCGTGCCCAAAGGCGAGGCCCGCATCCGCACCCAGATCTCGGCCGCCCACAGCCGCGAGCAGCTCGAGCAGGCGGTCGACGCCTTCACCCGGGTCGGCCGACGCCTGGGGATTGTTTGACCGATCCGGTCGCAAGCCGGACCGTCAAGGCCGGCCTGGTCATCATCGGCGCCGGCTTTGCCGGCATCGGCCTGGCGATCCGCCTGCGCCGCTCGGGCTTCGACGACTTTGTCTTGCTCGACGCCGAGTCCGGCGTGGGCGGCACCTGGTGGGTCAACCGCTACCCGGGCTGTGCCTGCGACGTCCAGTCGCATCTGTACTCGCTGTCGTTTGCGCCCAAGGCCGACTGGTCGCGCCGCTTCGCCGGTCGCGCCGAAATCCAGGACTATCTCGAAGCGCTGGTGGCCCGGCACGGTCTCGCGCCGCATCTTCATCTCAATACGCGGGTCGTGCGGGCGCGCTGGCACGAAGCCGATCACGCCTGGCGGGCTGCCGATCAGCGCGGACGGGTCTTTGTCGGTCGGGTGCTGGTCGCGGCCATCGGCGGGCTGTCGCGGCCGGCCTGGCCCGATATCGAAGGTCTTGCCGATTTCAGCGGGCCGGTCATCCACTCCCAGCGCTGGCCCGACGGGCTGGATTTGAAAGACCAACGCGTCGCGGTCATCGGCACCGGCGCCTCGGCCATCCAGTTCGTTCCCCACCTCCAGCGCGAGGCCCGGGCCGTCGCCATCTACCAGCGCAGCGCCCAATGGATCCTGCCGCGCCCGGACCGCGCCATTGCGGCCTGGAAACAGCGGCTCTACCGGCGCTTTCCTCCGGCCCGGCTGGCCCTGCGGCTGGGCCAGTTCCTGCTGCTGGAAAGCCGGCTGCCGGCGTTTGCCCGCTGGCCTTGGATGACCGCATTGCATCGGCGCAAGGCCCGCCGTCATCTGCTGCACCAGGTCTCTGACCCGGTGCTGCGCGGCCAGCTCACGCCCGACTACGCCATGGGCTGCAAGCGGGTGCTGATGTCCAACGATTACTACCCGGCCGTGGCCGCGGCAAACGTCGAGCTGGTCACTGCACCCATCGAGCGCATCGAGGGCCGCGAGATCGTCGACCGGACCGGGCGGCGTCGGGCGGCCGACCTGATCGTGCTGGGCACCGGCTTCCAGGCCACAAGCCCGGTCCCATCCGGCTTGATCGTCGGCCACCAGGGCCGCGACCTGGCCGAGGTCTGGGCCGATGGCCCGGAAGCCTACAAGGGCAGCACCGTGGTCGGCTTCCCCAACTTCTTCACCCTGCTCGGGCCGAACACCGCCCTGGGCCACAACTCGGTGCTGCTGATGATCGAGGGCCAGATTCGTTACCTGATCGACATGCTGCGCTTCATGCAACGCCATCGCAGCACGCGCATCGAGGTCCGTAAGCAAGCCCAGCGAAACTGGAACGAGGACGTGCAGCGGCGGCTGGCGCGCACGGTCTGGAACCGCGGCGGCTGCGGCAGCTGGTATCTGCATCCCCGCAGCGGTCGTAACGCCACGCTGTGGCCGCGTTTTACCTCAACGTTCCGCTGGCACTGCCGACACTTCGACCCCGCGGCCTACGAGCTGGCCGAACCCGACATCACACCCGTTCGGGCCGAACCACCCGGCACTCGCTGACCGAGACCAGACCGATGTGGCGGCTGACGACCTCAAACACCGAGTCGAGCACGCTTTCGGCCCGCTCCGGCGCCACCATGGTCAAGACCGCGACCATGCCGCCAGCCGAGCCGATCTCGCCCTCCGCTGTCCAGGCGCCGGATCTGCCCTGCCCGCCCAGGACCGGAAGGACGGTATAACCTTTGACGTCGGCCCGATCCAGCTGGCGCGAAAGTGTGTTGAGCGCCGGCTTCTCGATGATGATTTCAATCCGGGTTGCGGTATGGGTCTGCATGCTCAGCCTCCGGACAGCCAGGTGGCTGCCGCCAGGTACAGGGTAATGCCAACGGCGAGATTGAACGGAAAAGTCACGCCCAGCGACAGCGACAGGTAAATCGCCGGGTTGGCTTCCGGCAGGGCCACGCGCATGGCCGCCGGCACCGCAATGTAGGAAGCCGAAGCCGCCAGCGTTGCCAGAATCGCCATGCCGCCGACCGAAAGTCCCAGCGCCCAGGCGGTGGCCAGTCCGGCGGCGGCCCCGACCAGCGGCATCACTAGCCCGAACAGCACGACGCCGGCCGTCAGCGCGCTACGGCTGCGCACCAGGTTGCGCCCGGCCACCAGCCCCATGTCGAGCAGGAACAGGCACAGCACGCCCTTGAACGGCGCCACCAGGAAGCCCTCGACCTCGGCCATGCCGGCAGGACCGGTCGCCCACCCGATCAGAAAGGCGCCGATCAGCAGCACGATGGAGCCGTTGAGAATGACTTCGCGCCACGGTACGCCCGCGGCCGAGCGGGCGCTGGAATTGCGCTGCGCCAGCCACAGAGCGGTCAGAATGGCCGGCGCCTCCATGGTCGCGGCCACCGCCACCAACCAGCCTTCATAGCCAACGCCGCGCGCCTGCAGCAGCGCACCGGCGGCCACGAAGGTGACGATGCTGATCGAGCCGTAGTGGCCGGCCACCGCCGCGGCATCGATGCTCGACAGGCGGCTCATGGCGCGCAGCAGACCATAAGCGATCAGCGGCAGGGTGGCTGAAAGCCCGACGCCGGCCAGCAGGCCCAGCGCCAGGCGCCAGTCCAGCCCGGCCGCAGCCACTTCGACCCCGCCCTTGTAGCCGATGGCAAACAGCAGGTAGATCGACAGCCCCTTGGCCACCGCCTCGGGCACGCTCAGGTCTGAGCGCAACCCGGCGGCAACCAGGCCAAGCACGAAACTCAAAACGATCGGCGAAAGCAGGTTCCGGGCGGCCAGCTCCAGCACGCGTTCAGCCCTCTTCGCCCGGTGTGCAATCGGCGAGCAGCTGGTGGGCAGCCTGTTCGAGCTGTTGTTCGGAGGCCAGCACCCGCTGCGCCGCATCGCCCAGCGGGATATAGCAATCGCGACCGGTCACCCGCCGAATGGGTTTACCGCCCAGCCCCGCCTCGACCAAGCCGGTGACAATGGCTTCGCTCACGCCGCCGTCGGGACGGCCCTCGTCAAACACCAAGACCGCGGCGCAGGCGCGCGCGTGGCGCGTCACCGCAGCAAGAGCCAGCGGCTTGAGCCAGCGCAGGTCCAGCACCCGCACCGTGACGTCCAGCGACTGCATTCGGCGGGCACAGCGCAGCGCCATCGGCACGCCATTGCCGTAGGTGACGATCAGCAGGTCCTCGGCGTGGGCGTGGTAAACGCGCGGCCTGAATGGCTCAAGCGACTGGTCCGGGGCCGGATAGGGAAACAGCCAGCCGCCGTCATCGGGCGCGTGCAGATCCTTGGTCATGTACAGCGCGATCGGCTCGATCAGCGCGCAGACGCGGCCATCCACGCGCGCCATTGCGGCCATGGTTCTGAGCATCATCGCCGCGTCATCGCCACGCGACGGGCAGCCGATGACCAGGCCGGGGATATCGCGCAGGGCGGCGATGGAATTGTCGTTGTGAAAATGACCGCCAAAGCCGCGCTGGTAGCCCAGGCCGGCGATGCGCAGCACCATGGGATTGCGAAACCGGCCGTTGGAGAAGAACTGCAGCGAGCAGGCTTCGCCCCGGAGCTGATCGCAGGCGTTGTGGAAATACGCCAGGTACTGGATCTCCGGGATCGGCAGATAACCCATGCTGGCGTAGCCCTGGGCAAGGCCGAGAATGGTGGTCTCATCGAGCAAGGTGTTGAACACCCGATGCTGGCCGAAGCGCGACCACAGCTCCTTGGTCACGGTGTAGACGCCGCCCTTGCGCGCCACGTCCTCGCCGAAAACCAGGGCCTGCGGAATCTTGACCATCAGATCGGCCAGCGCCCGATTGATCTGGATCGCCAGGTGGCGAGGTGGCTGATCTTCGGGCAGGTTCTCCAGCCCGCCAAACGCCGCGGCCCGGGCTTGCGGGTCGGGAACGCGGCGGGCTTCCTGCACGACCGCGCTCGGCGAACTCGGCGCCAGGGGCGCGACGATGTCCTCGAAGCTCGCAAGGCGGGGGGTTTGATCGGCCTGATCGGCGGTTTCCAGGCAGCGCCGGCGCAGCTGCTCGTAGCGCCGGCGAATCTGGTCCGGCTGCATCAGCCCGCGGGCCACCACCAGCTCGGCCGAGCGCAGCAGCGGATCGCGCTGCTCCGCGCTGCGCAGGTCCTGCTCCGAGCGGTACTCGATCTCGAAATCGGTGCCCGCGTGTCCCATCAGGCGGGTGACTTCCAGGTGCAAGAACACCGGCGTACGGCGCTCCCGGCAGTGCGCGATCGCCTCGCTGACCGGACGGTAGCCTTCGGCCAGGTCAAGACCGCTGGCGCGGCGGTAGGTCAAACCGTGGCGCCGGGCCATGCTGTCGTGGACCCAGTTGCGCGGCGTCGGCACCGAAATGCCCAGCCCGTTGTCTTCGCAAACAAACAAGATCGGCACCGGCAGGTTCTGATGGCGCGACCAGGCGCAGGCGTTGAGCGCCGCCTGCGCGGCCGCATGATTCAGACCGGCGTCGCCGAAACTGCAGATCACGATGCTGTCGGCGGGCACCGGCAGTTCGTGGCCATCGCGGGCGCCGCGGGCCAGCGCCAGCGCCGTCCCGACCGCCTTGGGCAGGTGCGAGGCGATGGTCGACGTCTGCGGCAGCACCCACAGCGGCTGACTTCCCCAGACCTTGTGGCGTCCGCCAGAAGCCGGGTCCTGGGTTGATGCGGCAAACGACAGGCAGGTATCGCGCACGAAGTCACCGTCGGGCAGATTGCGGTAACGTTCTGCCATGAACGCGCCGGAGCGGTAATGCAGGAAGGCCGGATCGGTGGGCCGGGTCAGACGACCGAGCAGGGCATTGCCCTCGTGCCCGGACGAGCCGATAGTGTAGAAGACCTTGCCTTCGAGGCGCTTGACCCGGGCCATGAGGTCGAGCTGGCGCGAAGTCATCTGGCTGTCGAACAACTCCAGCAGATCAGCCGACGCGATATCGCCGTGAACCGCAGGCTCGAGCCTTCCGCTCGCCAGCGCCTCGAGGTGGGCCAGAAACGCCTCGTCGACCACTTCGGCACGGTTGAGGCGGCGGGCGTTGGGATGAACCATGTCGTAATTGCAACCGCAGGTGAATGCCGATGCGCGAAGAGTACCGCAAAGCTCGGTGCCAGGGCCCCGTGTCGAGCCCAGACCGACCCCCGGCGCGAGGCGATGCGGCCGTCCCCCGCTCCAGGTGTCATCGCGCCTGGCGCATGGCCCAGCGCCGGAATCTCAGGCTTGCAGCGCCTGGTTGGTCAGAAGGCGTTCAAGCCGGTCAGCTCCCGTCCGACAATCAACTGATGCACGGTTTCGGTGCCTTCATAGGTGATCACCGACTCCAGGTTGAGCATGTGGCGGATGGCCACGTACTCCAGCGTGATGCCCGAGCCGCCCAGCAGGTCGCGACAGTCGCGGGCGATGTCCAAGGCCATGCGCACGTTGTTCCACTTGGCCATCGAAATCTGCGTGGGATGCACCCGGCCCTGGTCTTTCAGACGCCCCAGGCGCAGCGACATCAGCTGGGCCTGGGTGATCCGGCGCGACATATCGGCCAGGCGGATCTGGACGGCCTGGTTGGCCGCCAGCGCGCGGCCGAACAGCTCGCGGTCGGCGGTGTAGTCCAGCGCTTCGCTCAAACAGGCTACGGCTGATCCGATCGGGCCCCAGGTGATCCCGTACCGGGCCTGGTTGAGGCAGGACAGCGGGCCCTTGAGGCCCTTGACTCCGGGCAGACGGTTGCCATCGGGCACGCGC
>JBMCIV010000097.1:0-5898 GCA_048616735.1 Wenzhouxiangella sp.
GCTAAAGTTTTGACCACCGGCGGGCCCATAACAGACCATCCAACCCACATGACCAACTCGGCCAGAGCGCTGCTGGAAAGCGCGGGCGACAAGCTCCCCAGCCCCAACGGCGTGGCGCTGGCCATCATGGAGCTGTGGGAAGACGATCGGACCACGGTCCAGCAGCTGGCCCATCTGGTTCAAGCCGATCCGGCCTTGAGTGGACGCCTGCTCAAGCTGGCCAACTCCGCAGCGATGGGAAACCGAGCCGTCGCGGCCATACCGGACGCCATCGTTCGCGTCGGCATGCAGACCGTGGGTCAGCTGGCGGTGGCCTTCTCGCTCATAGACGACAGCAGCGAAGGCCGGTGCCCGGCCTTCGATTACAACGCGTTCTGGTCGCATTGTCTGCTCATGGCCGTGCTGGCGCGCGGTCTGGGCCAGGCCACCCGGCTGGCGCCGCCGGAAGATCTTTTTGCCTGCGGACTGCTGGCGCGCGTGGGCATGCTGGCGCTGTCGACGATTTACCCCGAGGAGTACTCCATCCTGCTGGAGTCGGAGCCAGACGACCTCGCCGCAGCCGAGACCCGCCAGTTCGGCATTGATCACAACGAGCTGTCCGAGGCCTTGATGCTCGACTATCGGGTTCCGCAGGCGCTGGCCGAACCGGCCCGCTACCACGAGGATCCCGAGCAATCCGGTTTCGATTCCACCTCGCGCCCCGGCAAGCTCGCCAACCTGCTGCACCTGGCCTGCCGGCTCGCCGAAATGGCCCTGCAAACGGGCGTCGACCGCAGCCGCCAGGGCATTGTCAACAAGTCCCTGGCGGCCAAGGCGGGTCTGGAAGAGGCGGCGCTGGCCGCGCTCTTCAACCAGGGCGTGGAAGAGTGGCAGGAATGGTCGAAGCTGCTGGAGCTGCCGGTGCGCCAGACGCCCGACTACGACGATGCCGACAGCGAGCCCGGCCAAACCGCCGACGCTGCCGGCGGCGCGCCGCGGCGGCTGCGCGCCATGCTGGTCGACAGCAACGCCACCATGGGCCAGCTCGAAACCCGGCTATTGGGCCTGGAGGTGGCGGTCACGACCTGCTCAGACCCCAACGAGGCGCTGCGGCTGTCGATGGAGTCCAGGCCGGACTTTTACCTTGTTCCGGCCAGCGACCACCGGTTCTGCCGCCTGATTCGATCGACCGAATGGGGCAGTTCGGTCTACCTGATCTGCATCCTGGATACGCCGGACGGCGCAGTCCTGATCGAAAGCTTCGAAGCCGGCGCCGACGACGTTCTCCCCGCCGCCATTTCGCCGGCCGAACTGGCCGCACGCTTGATACCCGTTCGCCGCGTGCTTGGCCTCGATCGGGCCTGGCGCAAAGACCGCAGTGAACTGCGCCGCATCGCGCGTGAGCTGGCGCTGGCGCATCGTCACCAGCAGGTGCTCTCGCTCACCGATTACCTGACCGATCTGCCCAACCGGCGCGCGGCCATGCAGGCGCTCAAGCAGGCCTGGTGCCAGAGCCAGCGCAGCGGCAACCCGATCGCCGTGGTCATGATCGACATCGATCACTTCAAGCAGATCAACGACCAGCACGGCCACGCCGCGGGTGATGAGGTCCTGAAGTCCGTCTCCGCTATACTCAAAAGCTCGGCGCGAGAAGACGAAACCATGGCCCGGGTGGGCGGAGAAGAATTTTTGTTGATCAGCGCCAACTCAGGCCTGCGTGAGTTGATTATCGCCGCCGAGCGGCTGCGCCGAACGCTGGAGCACGCCGACATACGCCACGCTGGAAAAAACATCCCTTTGACTGCGAGCATGGGGGTTGCCGAGCGCGAGACGGCGTTCGACGATGCCGACATGCTGCTCAACGCCGCCGACAAGGCCCTCTACGAAGCAAAGTCCAGCGGCAGGAATCGCATCTGCTTCTACCAGGCCGGGCGAATCCGCAGCCTCAAAAGCCCGGCCTGAATCCAGTCAGGCCATGCTCGCTCAAAGCGGCCGGTAGCTGAAGTTCTGGCCGCTGACCGAGGCCTCGTACATCAGACCGCCCTTGGCGACGGTGAACACGGCCATGCCGCGGTAGTAGCCGCGGCTGGCGGTCGCCGCGTCGTTCTGACCCCCGCTGGCGCCGGCACTGGCGCCGGTGGAGCCGGCCGTCGCCGAGGCACCGGCGGTGATCGCCACCGCGCTGGCGTTGGCGCCGAACTCGAAATTGCCCGAGGTGAAATCGGCCAAGGCGCGCTCGTCCTCGAAAAAAATGATCTGGCTGTAGGCCTGCCCCCCGGCCTGGAAGCCGATGGAAAGCTGGGTCATGGTGGTCTCGCCGATCGGCCGGCCATCCACGTAAACGCGACCCTTTCCGCGCGCCGCCCCGATCCCCAGACCGCCCTTGCCGATGGTGGGGAAGATAGCCCAGGCGTGGGCGTCATCGAAAAACCGGCCGCTCTGGCCAGCCTCTCTGAACACCTGGATCGTTGACTCGTAGTTGTCGGCCACGGCGCTGGCCATGCCCCCGATCAGCAGGATGACGACGATCAGGGTGGATCGGCAAACGGGCATCGAGTGATCCTCGGTGACTTGGGGAAATGGCGGAGGGGGTGGGATTTGAACCCACGAAGGGCGCTAACCCTTGCCGGTTTTCAAGACCGGTGCATTCAACCACTCTGCCACCCCTCCGGAAAGCAGCGGCCCGATCATACCAAAGCCGCCCGCGCTGCGCTAAGCGTCTGCTGCAGCTTAGCCAACAACCGGCACGCCGATCAGGACCGGGTGCAGCCAGAACACAAAGGCAACGTAGATGCCCAGACCGCCTACCACAACGATCGCGTCATTCAAGCTCCAGCGCGGCAGCGCCAGGTCCGATCCGCCGTTGCCGCGCCGCTTGACCGAAATCCGGTCAAACACCGCCCACACCAGAAATCCGCCGAACAGCAGCACGTCGGCCAGGGTGCCGTTGACGAGCAAATGCGCAATCGCCCAGACCTTCACGGCCACCAGCATGGGATGCTTGAGCGCATCCTGGATCCGGCCGGGGAAGTAGGCGGCCAGAAACGCAGGGAAAACAACCACCATCAGCAGCATGCTCAAGTGGGTCAGGAACCGCGGCGGCTGGTACAGGACGACCGGGTCGAGACGGGCCTGGCCGTAGCCAATGATGATCAGGACCAGCCCAACTACAGCAAAGACGCTGTAGACGCCCTTGTAACCCCACAGGCCCATACGCTCGACCATGCCCTGGCGGGCCGGCTCGGCGACGATGCGAATGGAGTGGATACCCAGGAATACCAACAGGCCGAGGATCAGAATTGTCATTGGAGCACTCCCGGGAAAATGGCGGAGAGGGGGGGATTCGAACCCCCGAAGGGCCTATAAAACCCTTAACGGTTTTCGAGACCGCCGCATTCAACCGCTCTGCCACCTCTCCGAAACACGCGGTTACCGACCATCGAAGGCCGGACCCGCCATTATAACCGGGACGCGCCCCGGATCGAAAGCGAACAGGACTATGGATGGACCGCGCTCACAGCCGCTCTTGCAGCCAGCCGCGCACCGAGGCCAGCGCATCGGGCAAGCCAGCGGCGTCACTGCCGCCGGCCTGGGCAAAGTCCGGCCGGCCGCCGCCCTTGCCGCCGACCTGGGCGGCAACGAAGTTGACCACCTCGCCGGCCTTGATCTTGCCGGTCAAATCCGGGGTCACCCCGGCCACCAGGCGCACGCCCGAATCCGTGGCGGTTCCGAGCACGATCACGCCGGAACCGAGCTTGTTCTTGAGCTGATCGACGGTCTCGCGCAGGCCGTTGGGGTCGGCGCCCTCCAGGTGGGCGCTGATGAGCTTGACGCCGGCCACCTCAACCGCCTGGCCGGCCAGATCGGAACCGGCGGCCGAGGCCAGCTTGCCCTTCAGGCGCTCGAGCTCTTTTTCGAGCTGGCGCGATCGGTCCAGCAGCTGCTCGACGCGCTCGGCCATCTGCTCAGGGCTGGCCTTGAGGCGGCCCGAGACCTCGCGTACCGAGCGGTCCAGCGACTGCAGCCAGTCCACCGCCACCCGGCCGGCCACGGCCTCGATGCGGCGCACGCCGGCCGAGATGCCGGTTTCGCTGACGACCTTGAACAGGCCGATATCGCCCATGCGATCGACGTGGGTGCCGCCGCACAGCTCGGTCGAGAAATCACCGAAGCGCAGCACCCGCACCTCGTCACCGTATTTGTCGCCGAAAAACGCCAGCGCCCCGGCCGCGATGGCCTGGTCGTAGGCCATTTGCCTCTCTTCGGTCTCGGCGTTGGCCTGGATCTGGGCGTTGACCATGCGTTCGATCTCGGCGATCTGCGCATCGTTGAGCGGCTCATGGTGCGAGAAGTCAAAGCGCAGGCGATCGGGTGCGACCAGCGAGCCCTTCTGCTGAACGTGTTCGCCCAGCACCGTTCTGAGCGCCGAATGCAGCAGGTGGGTCGCAGAGTGGTGGCGAACGATGTCGGCGCGGCGATTGGCGTCGATGTGCGCCGCCAGCGCCTGGCCCTTGACCAGTTCGCCGGTCTCCAGGCGGCCGATGTGGCCGTGGTAGACGCCGGCCAGCTTGCGCGTGTCGGTGACCCGAAACCTCAAACCCTCGGCGGTCAGGACACCGGTATCGCCGACCTGGCCGCCGGACTCGGCGTAAAACGGCGTGCGGTCGAGGATCAGGATCGCCTCCTGGCCTGCCTCCAGGCGTTCGACCGGGCGACCGTCGACCAGGATCGCCAAAAGCTCGGTCCGCTCCGCGCCATGCTGGGTGTAGCCCAGGAACTCGGTGGCCGGCAGCGCGGCGGCCAGGTCGGCCGGCATGGCATCACCGCCGCCAAACTGGCCGGCCGCGCGCGCGCGCTCGCGCTGGGCCTCCATGGCCTGCTCGAACCCGGCCTCGTCGACTTCCAGCTCGCGCTCGCGGGCGATGTCGCGGGTCAGGTCGATGGGGAAGCCGAAGGTGTCGTAAAGCTTGAACGCCACCGACCCTGGAATGACCGCATTGTCAAGGCCCGCAATGGCCTGCTCGAGCAGTTTCATGCCCTGGTCCAGGGTCTCGCCGAAGCGCCGCTCCTCGCGCTCGAGGACGGCGGCCACCTGGTCGCGCTGGCGAACCAGTTCCGGGTAGGCCTCGCCCATGACCTCGGCCAGCGGCGCGACCATCTTGCAAAAGAACAGGTCCTGGCAGCCGAGCTTGTAGCCGTGGCGGATCGCCCGGCGGATGATACGGCGCAGCACGTAGCCGCGGCCGTCGTTGGCCGGCAGCACGCCGTCGGCGACCAAAAAGGCGCAGGCGCGGATGTGGTCGGCGATGACCTTCAGCGAGGGCGCATCCAGATCGCTGGTGCTAGTCAGGCGAGCCGCGGCTTTGATCAGGTGCTCGAACACATCGATCTGGTAGTTCGAGTGCACGCCCTGCAGAATGGCCGCCAGTCGCTCCAGGCCCATGCCGGTGTCCACGCACGGAGCCGGCAGCGGGTGCAGGGTCCCATCGGCCGAGCGGTCGAACTGCATGAAAACCAGGTTCCAGACCTCGATGTAGCGGTCGCCGTCCTCTTCCGGGGTGCCGGGCGGGCCACCGGGGATCTCGGGGCCGTGATCGTAGAAAATCTCGCTGCACGGGCCGCACGGTCCGGTCTCGCCCATGGCCCAGAAATTGTCGCTCTCGTAGCGCCTGCCGGGCTTGTCGCCGATGCGCGAGAAGCGCTTGGGGTCGACGCCGATATGCTCCAGCCAGATTCCAGCGGCCTCGTCATCGTCTGCATAAACCGTCACCCAGAGCTTTTCGGCCGGCAGGCCGCAGGTCTCGGTCAGGAAGCCCCAGGCAAACTCGATCGCCTCTTTTTTGAAGTAGTCACCGAAGCTGAAATTGCCCAGCATCTCGAAGAAGGTGTGGTGGCGGGCGGTGTAGCCGACGTTCTCCA
>JBMCIV010000098.1:0-5857 GCA_048616735.1 Wenzhouxiangella sp.
AACGGGAATCGCTGAACCTGGGCGCATCACCGGCCGATCAGGCGGGTTGATCCTCAGATTCGGCGCGGCGACAGCGACTTTGATGGTCCGGGGAACGCCATGATTTTTCTGCTGGGGCCGGATGCGCTGCCCCGATTCAGGCGACGGCAGCTGGCCGATGCCATCAGCGACCTGCAGGGCCGGCGCTTAAGCCTTCAGGCCCGCGAGCTGTTTTTGATCGACGTCGACCGGCTGAGCGCCGAAGACGAGCAGCGCCTGGAGCAGCTGCTCCAGGCCCGGCCCTGGCGGCAGCCTGCAGTCGCCACGGACGCCGTGCTGGTCATGCCCCGCGCCGGAACCCGCACCCCCTGGGCGAGCAAGGCGGCCGACATCCTGCGCCGCTGCCGGCTGGCCCATCTGGCCGGGATCGAGCGGGCGGTGCTGATGCAGTTCGAAGGACTGCAGGCCGACGCGCTGACCGAGCCCGCCCGCCAGCGCCTGCACGATCGCATGACCCAGACCCTCGTCGGCGCCGATGCCGATCTGTCGGGCTGGTTCGCGCACCCCGATCCGGCGCCGCTGGAGCGGATCGAGCTGGGCGACGATCCGGCTGCCAGCCTGGCCCGGGTCAACCGCGAACTGGGTCTGGCCTTGAGCGAGGGCGAGATCGACTACCTGGTCTCAGCCTATCGGCGCCTGGCGCGCGATCCCACCGACGCCGAGCTGATGATGTTCGCCCAGGCCAACTCCGAGCACTGCCGGCACAAGATCTTCAACGCCGCCTGGACGGTCGACGGAAGGGTGCGCGAGCCGAGCCTGTTCGGCCTGATTCGCCAGACCCATGCGCGCAGCCCGCAGGGCACCCTGGTGGCCTACGACGACAATGCCGCGATCATCGAAGGCGGGCCTGGACGGCTGCTGCTGACCCGGGCCGATGATCCGGTTTACCGGAGCGAGCCGCGCGATATTCACATCCAGATCAAGGTCGAAACCCACAACCATCCGACCGCGATTTCGCCCGATCCGGGCGCGGCCACCGGCGCCGGCGGCGAGATCCGCGACGAGACCGCCACCGGCCGCGGCGGCCGCCCGGTCGCCGCGCTGACCGGATTCTCGGTCTCGGATCTGCGCATCCCGGATGCGCTCCAGCCCTGGGAGACCGCGCCCGAGCCGCCGGAACGGCTGGCCAGCGCGCTGGAGATCATGCGCGACGGCCCGATCGGGGCGGCGCGCTTTAACAACGAGTTCGGACGGCCCGCGCTGCTGGGCTACTTTCGCAGCTTCTCGGCCAGGGTGAACGAACACTGGTGGGGTTACCACAAGCCCATCATGCTGGCCGGCGGCAGCGGCACGATCGCCGGCGGCCAGACTGAAAAACAGCCGCTGCGCGCGGGCGATCGCGTTATCGTGCTGGGCGGGCCGGCGATGCTGATTGGCCTGGGCGGCGGCGCCGCCTCATCGATGAGTTCGGGACAGTCCGATGCCGAGCTCGACTATGCTTCGGTTCAGCGCGGCAATCCGGAAATGCAGCGGCGCTGCCAGGAAGTGATCGACCGCTGCTGGGCGCTGGGCGAGGACAACCCGATCCGTTCCATTCACGATGTCGGCGCCGGCGGATTGTCGAATGCCCTGCCCGAACTGCTCCACGACGGTGGCGTCGGCGGGCAGCTGGACCTGCGCGCCATCCCCAGCGCCGACCCCGGTCTGTCGCCGCTGGCGATCTGGTGCAACGAGGCCCAGGAGCGCTACGTGCTGGCCATCGCCCCGCAAGACCGCGATCGCTTCGCCGAGCTGTGCCGGCGCGAGCGCTGCCCGTGGGCCGACCTGGGCCCGGCCACCGAGCAGGGCCGACTGCGTCTGGACGATTCGCTGCTGGGCACGCCGGCCGTGGACATGGACCTGGACCTGCTGCTGGGCCGGGCGCCGAGCATGCAGCGCGCGGCCCTGACCGTGCCGACCCCGACCGTCAGCCAGAGCCTGGACGATGTCGATCTGGATGAGGCCTGCGCGCGCGTGCTGGCGCTACCGACGGTCGGCAGCAAGGCGTTTTTGATCACCATCGGCGATCGCAGCGTGGGTGGCTTGAGCGTGCGCGACCAGATGGTCGGGCCGTGGCAGGTACCGGTGGCCGATCAGGCCATTACGGTGAGCGATTACGAGGGTCTGGCCGGCACCGCGATGAGCCTTGGCGAGCGCACGCCGCTGGCGATCTGGGATGCGGCCGCGGCGGCGCGCATGGCCGTCGGCGAGGCCATTACCAACCTGGGCTCGGCGCTGGTACCCGGCCTCGAGCGGATCAAGCTGTCGGCCAACTGGATGGCGGCTGCCGGCAGCGAGGGCCAGGATGCGGCCCTGCGCGAAGCGGTCGAGGCGGCCAGCGATTTCTGCTGCAGGCTGCGGCTGGCCATACCCGTGGGCAAGGACTCGCTGTCGATGCAGACGATCTGGCGCGACGGTGACCAGGAGCAGCGCATGCGCGCGCCGGTTTCGCTCATCGTCTCGGCGTTCGCGCCGATGCACGACGTTCGGCGCCATCTCACCCCGCAGCTGTCGGCCGAGGCCTCGCACCTGGTGCTGATCGACCTGGGCCGATCGCGGCTGGGCGGCTCGGCCCTGGCCCAGGTGCTGGACCGACCCCTGGGCGCGGTGCCCGATATCGAAGACGCCGGCCGCCTGGGGCGGGCGTTCGAAGCACTGCAGGGCCTGATCCGTGAGCGCCGGGTGCTGGCCTGCCACGACCGCTCCGACGGCGGTCTGTTTGCCTGCGCGCTGGAAATGGCCCTGGCCGGCCGGGTCGGCGTGCGGCTCGAGCTGGGCGCGAACGAGGCGCTGCCCGCCCTGTTCAACGAAGAGCTGGGCTGGCTGGTCCAGGTCGCCGAGGCGTGCTGGCCCGAGGTCGAGCAGCGCCTGGCCGAAGCCGGCCTGGCGGCGCAGACGCAGGTGGTCGGGCAAACCACCGCCGCGCGCCGCTTCGAGATCGCCCGCGGCGGCGCGTCGGTCTTTTGTCGGGAGCTGACGGAACTGGCCCAGGCCTGGAGCCAGACCAGCTACCGCATGCAGCGCCTGCGCGACCATCCCGACTGCGCCGACGAAGAATATGCCGCGCTGGCCGACCCGGACCGACCGGGGCTGGGCGCCGAGCTGAGTTTCGATGCCGCCGCTGCCCCGGCGGTCGCGCGCGGGACAAAACCAGGCGTGGCCATCCTGCGCGAGCAGGGCGTCAACGGCCAGCGCGAAATGGCGCAAGCGTTCATGGCGGCCGGGTTCGAGGCGGTGGACGTGCACATGAGCGACCTGGAAACGGGCCGCCAAAAGCTCGATGGCTTTCACGGCCTGGTCGCCTGCGGCGGGTTTTCGTTCGGCGACGTGCTCGGTGCCGGCCAGGGCTGGGCCCGGTCGATTCTTTACAATCCGGCGCTGGCCGACGCCTTCCACTCCTTCTTCGCCGATCCGGGCCGTTTCGCCCTGGGCGTTTGCAACGGCTGCCAGATGCTCAGCGGCCTGCGCCGCATCATCCCGGGCGCGCAGGACTGGCCGCGCTTCGTCCACAACCGCTCGCGCCAGTTCGAGGCGCGCCTGAGCCAGGTTCGGATCGAGCGCTCGCCGTCGCTGTTCTTTGCCGGCATGGAAGGATCGCGCCTGCCCATCGTGACCGCGCACGGCGAGGGGCGGGCCGACTTCGGAGACGGCGCGGCGCCCGCCGGCATCGTGGCGCTGCGCTACGTCGACGGCCATGGACAGATCGCGCACCGCTACCCCGACAACCCCAACGGCTCGCCGGCCGGGATCACCGGCCTGAGCAACCAGGACGGCCGGGTGACCATCCTGATGCCGCACCCGGAGCGGCTGCTGCGCGCGGTCAATTTTTCCTGGGCGCCGGCCGAGTGGGGCGAGCACTCGCCTTGGATGCGGATGTTTCATAATGCCCGCCGGTGGGTTGCAGAGGTCTGAGACCATGGCACAGGCGCCTGAAGAATCGACCAAAAACCCGGTCAAGGAGATGTTTCTGCTGGCCGCGCTGTACCTGCCGCTGGGGTTTTTCCTGTGGTTCTTTGCCGCCAGCCTGCTGATGTTTCCGACCGCGCGCCTGGCCGATCTATTGCTGACCGGCATCTTCGGCCAGGTTTTTGAGCAGGTCGTCCAGCTCGGCTTCCAGCTCGAAGTCCAGACCTCGGTGGTGCTCGAGCGCCAGGTCGACGGGCGCACGGCGGCCGTCAACCTGTATATCAACCCGATGGTCTATGCCTGGGGCATGGCGCTGTTGTTCGGCCTGATCATGGCCACGCCGTTGAGCGTCAAACGCCGACTGGCCCAGATGGCGCTCGGCTTTGTCGTCGTCACCCTGGTCACGACCTGGGGCGTGTTCTGGGAAACGCTGACCGACCTGGCCTTCCGTTCCAGCGCCGAAGCGGCCACGGCCGCGGCCGGCCTGGGTTTGAACATGAACATGATTGCGCTGTTCTACCAGCTGGGTTATCTGATGCTGCCGGCCGTGGTTCCGATAGCGACCTGGATTCTGATGAACCGCGCCTTTATCGAAAACGACATCCTGCAGCGCCCGTTGTGAACCGATCGCGGTTTACCATGGTCTGTTGAAGGGTCCCGCGGCCCGAGAAGGGAGACGATCCAGCTAAATGAACACGGCAAGCAGCGCAACCCAGGACGATTCCGGTCTCCTGCCCAGCATCGGCGTCCATCTCGAGGATCGGGCCGCCGAGCTGTGCCGGCTGCTGGTCGAGCGCGATCGGCTGCGCGAGGAAGACCTCAATCGCGCCCGCGCCTACCGCGAGCAGCACGGCGGCAACCTGCTGACCCTGCTGGTCCGCCTCGGGCTGGTTTCCGAGCGCGACCTGGCCCGGGCCCAGTCCGAGCTGCTGGATATCCCCATGGTCAGCGACAAGGACTACCCCGAAAACGCACCCGAGATCGACGACATCTCGGTGCGCTACATGAAACAGCAGCACCTGGTCCCGATCCGCGCCAGCGACGATGAGATCGAGGTGGTGATGGCCGACCCGCAGGACGACTTCGCCCTCAAGGCGCTGAAGATGGCCACCGGCCGCGACGTCCTGGCCCGGGTCGGCATCGCTTCGGAAATCGACAACACCATCGAGCGCTACTTCGGCGGCGGCAAGTCGGCCATGGGCCAGATCGCCGAGGGCCTGGGCGGCGACGGCGAGGGCGGCGACGAGGAAGACGTCGAGCACCTGCGCGACCTGGCCTCCGAGGCGCCGGTGATCCGCCTGGTTAACCTGATCCTGCAGCGCGCGGTGGAATCGCGCGCCTCCGACATCCACATCGAGCCGTTCGAGAACCGGCTGAAGGTGCGCTACCGCATCGACGGCGTGCTGCAGGAAGTCGAAGCACCTCCGGCGCGCTCCACCGCGGCGGTAATCTCGCGGGTCAAGATCATGGCCCGGCTCAACATCGCCGAGCGTCGCCTGCCGCAGGACGGACGGATCATGCATCGGGTTGGCGGCAAGGAACTCGACCTGCGTGTCTCTACCGTGCCCACGGCCCACGGCGAGAGCGTGGTCATGCGCATCCTCGACCGCGAGGCGGTGGTGCTGGACTTCACCAGCTTGGGCTTTGCCGATGATGCCCGCGATACCTTCATCAAGGCACTGGAGATGCCGCACGGCATCATCCTGGTCACCGGCCCGACCGGCTCGGGCAAGACCACCACGCTCTACACCGCCTTAAGCCAGCTCAACACGCCCGAGCGCAAGATCATCACGGTCGAAGACCCGATCGAGTACCAGATCGAGGGCATCAACCAGATCCAGGCCAAGGCCTCGATCGGCCTGGATTTCGCCAGCGCGCTGCGCTCGATCGTGCGCCAGGACCCCGACGTGATCATGATCGGCGAAATGCGCGA
>JBMCIV010000099.1:0-5770 GCA_048616735.1 Wenzhouxiangella sp.
TCAGTCACGACTCATGCTCCTGCGCCAGGAGCACCGCGATCTCGACGACGCCATCGGCCAGCTCTCCAAGGCGCCGTCGACCGATCAGCTTCAGCTGCGGCGCATGAAAAAACGCAAGCTGCGCCTGCGCGACCAGATCGACTATTGGGAAAGCAAGTTGATTCCCGACCTCGATGCCTGACCCAGGCCGAGCTGGCGCCGCCTCAGTCAGTCTTTCGGTTGCTCCGCTGCAAGAGCATCCGGCGTGACCTGGATGATCGCGTGCCGGACCTCTTTGTCCAGAATCAGCCGGGCATCTCGGGCAAAACCTTCCAGGCGCTGGTCGAAGACCAGGCAGCCGTCGTCGTCGCGCGCCAGGATGCCCGACTCGGTCAGCGATTCGATGAACTGCTTGAACAAGGTCCGGTCGTAGAACTCTGGCGCCTCGAACTGGTGCAAAAGCGAAATGCGCTGCGCGGAAAGAATGCACAGCTGTTCGAGCTGCTGGCGAGTCAGGCAGCCCGATCCGTTCTTGGCCAACACGGTGACGGTGATGAAATAGCGCTCGAAGGTCTGGACCATGGTGTTGGCCAGCAACCGCAGGTAGTAGGTTTCGTTGCTGCCGCCGGGCGCCCGGTGCAGGCGGTCCTGCGACTGTCGCAGCAGGCCCAGCTCGACCATCAGGTCGGCGGTCCGGTCGACGACCTCGTCGATTTCGGCATGCGACCAGGGCAGGAACAGCTCACGCTGGAGAAACGGGTAGACCGTGGCGCTGAGCTGCCTGAGGCGGCTGCGGTTGATCCGCTGCACGTTGAGAAAGCAGCAGGCGATCCAGGCGCTCATCGCCAGCAGATGGGCGGCGTTGTTGCGGAAATAGGTCAGCAGCACCGCGGTTGTGGCGTCGGTCCGAATGATGCTGCCCAGACGATGGACGTGGCGTTCCACCAGGCCCATCTCCAGGCCGTACTCAATGATCTGCTCTGCCGGCATGTCGGTGACGGTGACCCGGTCTGAATAGGCCAGGCCTCCGACCAGCGCTTTGAGCAGCTCGAGCAGTCGTGCCAGATCCGCTTCGTCGAGCGCGTGTTTGCGCCCGGCCAGCAGGGCGATGGCGAGGAGGTTGACCGGGTTGACGTGCGAGCTGCGGTTGATGTTGACCATGATGCGGTTGGCCAGATCATCGATCAGCCCCGGCAGCCACGGCGGCTTGCTGTCGAGGTCGTAGGAGAGCTGATTCCAGCCCGGGCTGTGCTCTTCAAGCAAGCCGTTGAGCATGATCGGCTCGCCAAAGCTGACCGTGACTTCGCCGTAGTTCTTGCGCAGAATATTGATGAGGTTGCGGAAGTCGGAAAGCGACTCGGGTTTTTTCTGGCGTCCCGACAGTTCCGAGATGTAGGAGCTGCCTTCGGCCAGCTGTTCGTAACCGATATAGACCGGCTGGAACATGACCGGGCGATTCTGGGCCCTCAGGAAGGCGCGAACGGTGATCGACAGCATGCCCGCTCGCGGCGGCAGCAGGCGGCCGGTGCGCGAGCGCGTGCCCTCGATGAAGTACTCCAGCGACACCCCGCGGCTGAGAATCAGCGAGACGTACTGGTTGAACACGGCCGCATACAGCGGCTGCGAGCGAAAAGAACGGCGCAGGAAAAAAGCCCCGCCGCGGCGCAGCAAGGGCCCGATCAAGGGCATGTTGAGGTTGACGCCGGCGGCGATATGCGGTGGCACGAAACCGCGGTAATACAACAGGTAACTGAGCAGCAGGTAGTCAATATGGCTGCGGTGGCAGGGCACGTAGACCACCTCATGCCCCGGCGAGTTTTCGCGAAAGGCGCGGAAGTGCTTGACCTCAACGCCGCGATAAATCCGGTTCCAGAACCAGGTCAGCAGCATGTCGGCGATCCGCACCAGGGTATAGGAATAGTCCGCGGCGATTTCGCGCGCGTAGCCGCGGGCGGTGTCTTCGGCCCGGGCGTGGCTTACCCCGTCGCGACGCGCTGTGGCCGCGACGGCCGTTTGCACCACCTCGCTCTTGATGACGGTTTCGACCAGGGTGCGACGGTGCGAGCGATCCGGTCCGATGGCCGCGGTGCGCACGTCCTTGAAGTGGACCCTGAGGATCCGGCTCAGCTTGGCCAGCGCCTGGCTCTGATCCTCGCTTTGGTTGCGAATGTCGTCGAGCAGCAGCGGTCGGCCGAACTGCACCATCGTGGCCCGGCCGTTGACCAGGGTCGTGAAAAAACGCCGAAATCGTCCGCCCAGGTCCCAGTTTTCCGAAAACAGCACCTTGAAGAAACCGGCCTCGTTCTCCGGTGCCCGGCCGATCAGCACCGTGACCGGAACGATCTGGATCGCGCCTGCCTCGCCGGCCTCGGCCTGCTCGAGTAAATCGCGCAACATGGCCGAGTGGCGGCGGCGCTCAAGCGTTCGAATGAACAGCCCGCGATAGCGACGATGGGCGGCGTAGCTTCGCGCCAGGCGGACCTCGCCGGCGCGGAACTCGCGGCTTGGCTGATGCCAGCCCTGCTGTCGGCAGATCTGGTCGGCGATCAGCAGCGAGGTCAGCGCGTAGGTATCGAGCACGTAGAAGGTCGGCCGGTCGGGGTCCAGCCCCAGCTCGGACAGGTCTTCGGGAACAATCGTGCTGCGAACCCACAGGTGCAGCAACCAGCGCAGCAGCCCCAGCCAAGCCGCATGGACAGTCATCCCGAGACGGCGAACGCGGCTGTGCTGGGCCATGGCAACAAGATGCTTGAAAAAGACTCAGGATTCTATCATTGGCCGTTACGAGGGCCCGCGCCGCGATGGACAAAAAAAGGGCGCTTCAAGATTGAGGCGCCCGGATCCGGCCGTTGCCGGTTTTGGGGTGCAAGCCGCAGGCGGCAACCCCTGGTTGATTGTTGAGCGAGAGTTACAGTGCGAAGTAATCCTCAGGGCAAATAGTAAGTTAAATGATGCTTCTTAGCAAGAGGTTTATATAAAAATTATAAGCTATTGACAATATTGCTTTATATCCTGCTGTATGCCGTCTGCAGCGGCTTTTGGATCGGCTGCATCACGAATTGGCCGACCCACCACGATGTAATCGGCCCCGGCCGCGAAGGCCTGGCTGACCGACAGGGTGCGTTTCTGGTCTCCGCCGTCGTTGTCCACCGGCCGGATGCCGGGGCAGACCACGACCAGCGCCGGATCGACCCGTTGCCGCAGCGCGGCCGCCTCCAGACCCGAAGAGATGACGCCGGCGCAGCCGATCTCCAGCGCCCGCCGGGCGCGCGAGAGCACCAGCGCCTCGATGTCGCAGTCAAACCCCAAGTCGTCGAGATCGCCGCGATCCAGGCTGGTCAGCGCCGTCACCGCGAGAATACCGGTTCGCCCGCGCTCGGCCACCGCCGCCCTGAGCATGGCGTCGTTGCCGTGTACGGTCAGGAAATCCACCTCGTGCCGGGCCAGCTGGGCCACCGCGCGCCCCACCGTGGCCGGGATATCGAACAGCTTGAGGTCGGCGAAGATGCGCTTTTGCCGGCGCTTGAGCTCTGCGGCCAGTTCGAAATATCCACCGCTGAGAAACAGCTCCAGGCCGAGTTTGTAGAACACCACGGCCTCGCCCAGTGCATCGACCAGCCGTATTGCCCGCTCGGGGTCGGGCACGTCCAGGGCGAAAATCAGGCGTTCTCGTTCGGGGATGTCTTTGTTCCAGGATGGCTGGTTCATGGCGGTCTATCGGTTGTGGGCGGCGGCCAAGCGAAGCTCAGCCTACTTTTTCGAGGTTGGCGTAGGCCAGCACCAGCCACTTGCTGCCGGCGTCTTCGAAATTGACCTGGATGCGGGCGTTCGGACCCTGGCCTTCCAGGCTGACCACGGTCCCGGCGCCGAAACGGCTGTGTCGCACCGAGGCCCCGAGAGCGAGCCCGTCCGTCGCTCGACCCTGCTCGGGGCCGGTGCCGGCCGGGGCGACCCGAAAGCCGGAACGGATCGACTCGATCAGCGGGTCCGGGATTTCGGCCACGAACCGCGAGGGGCGCGA
Organism: Wenzhouxiangella sp.; assembly: GCA_048616735.1. Classification (GTDB taxonomy): domain Bacteria; phylum Pseudomonadota; class Gammaproteobacteria; order Xanthomonadales; family Wenzhouxiangellaceae; genus Wenzhouxiangella. Next base: position 4,001 of record JBMCIV010000099.1, read on the forward strand.
GAAGCTGGTCTGGCCGTAGGTCTGCCGGGACTCGGCGTGGGTGATGTAGAGACGCTGCATGGCCCGCGTCATGCCGACGTAACATAGCCGGCGTTCTTCGGCCAGGCGACCGGGCTCTTCGATGGACTTCTGGTGCGGGAACAGGCCTTCTTCCATGCCGGCCATGAACACCAGCGGAAACTCCAGGCCCTTGGCCGAGTGCAAGGTCATCAGCTGGACGCAGTCCTGCCAGCGCTCGGCCTGATGCTCGCCGGCTTCCAGCGCGGCCTGCGACAGAAACGAGGCCATCGGGCTCAAGCCCGCCTGCTCATCCTCGAACGGCTGCTGGAAGCTGTCGGCTGCGCGCACCAGTTCCGACAGGTTTTCTTCCCGGGCCTCGGCCCGGTCGGCCGGCTCGCGGCTCTGGTACCAGGCCACCAGCTCGGATCGCTCGACCACGGCGCGGGCGGCTTCGGCCAGGCTGGCCGAGCCGCACGCTTCGGTCAGCTCGGTGATCAAGTCAAGAAAGCTGCGCACGGCGTTGCCCGCGCGCGCGCTCAGACCACCCTGGGCGACCAGCTCGGTGGCCGCCTGGCCCAGCGACTGGCCGTGGTTGCGCGCATGCTCGCGCACCAGGGCGACGGTGCGCTCACCGATGCCGCGGGCCGGCACGTTGATGACCCGCTCGAAGGCAGTGTCGTCGTGCGGGTTGTGCAGCAGCCGCAGGTAGGCCATGGCGTCCTTGATCTCGGCGCGCTCGAAAAAGCGCAAGCCGCCGTAGACGCGGTAGGGGATGTCCTCGCGCAGCAGGGTCTGCTCGAACAGGCGTGACTGCGCGTTGGAGCGATACAGCACGGCGCAGTCCGACGGCCGCCCGCCCTGGGCGATCCAGTCCTGGATGCGGGCGATGACGAACTCGGCTTCCTCCTCGGCGCTGAAGGCGGCAAAGCGGCGAATCGGCTCGCCCTTCTCGCCCTCGGTCCACAGGTTCTTGCCCATGCGGTCGTCGTTGTGGTCGATGACCCGGTTGGCCGCCTCGAGGATGGTGCGGGTGGAGCGGTAGTTTTGCTCCAGACGGATGATCTCGGGCTGAAAATCGCGGTTGAAGTGGGCCACGTTCTCCACCCGCGCGCCGCGCCAGCCGTAGATCGACTGGTCGTCGTCGCCGACCACGAACAGCCGGTTGCGTTCGCCGGCCAGCAGCCTTACCAGCGCGTACTGCAGGGTGTTGGTGTCCTGAAACTCGTCGATCAGGATGTTGCCGAAGCGGGCCTGGTAATGGGCGCGGCGTTCGGGGTTGTCGCGCAGCAGCTCGACGCTGCGCAGCAGCAGTTCGGCGAAGTCGACCAGCCCGGAACGCTCGCAGTAGTCCTGGTAGCGCTGATAGATCTCGACCTGGCGGGCCTGGAAGCCCTGGTCGAAGTGCTCGATCTGACCCGGCCGCCGGCCCTCGTCCTTGTGATGGTTGATGAAGGCCTGAACCTGGCGCGGCGGATGCTCGCCTTCGTCGATCTGGAGATCGCGCACGACCCGCCTGACCAGCCGGTACTGGTCTTCCGAATCCAGGATCTGAAAGGTGTCGGGCAGCCCGGCCTCGGCGGCGTGCATCCGCAACAGTCGGTGGCAGATGCCGTGAAAAGTGCCGATCCAGAGACCTTCGGGCCGGATGTCGAGCAGGCGCCCGACCCGTCCGCGCATCTCACCGGCCGCCTTGTTGGTGAAGGTGACCGCCATCAGGCTCATCGGCGAGACGTGGTGGACCTGGATCAGCCAGGCTATTCGATGGACCAG
>JBMCIV010000100.1:0-5769 GCA_048616735.1 Wenzhouxiangella sp.
GTCGAACAGCATCGGCACGAAGATCACCGCCAAGGCAATGAGAATGGCTGCGCCGACGAGTCGTTGCTTGAGCACCTTGTCCATTTGCTGTCACTCCCGTTGCTGAATCATCGGCCAGGCTTCGGCCACGGTCCGGAACGAACCGAAGACGACGATGCGGCCCGCCGGCGGCGTATCGGCCAGCGCGACGCCAAGCGCCTCGGTGACAGATTCTACCGTCTCGACCGCCGCATCAACAGGCGCATCACGCAAAGCGCGCGCGACTTCGTCGGCTGTACGACTTCGCTCGCCACCCAGCTCGGGCACCAGCCAGCGATCGAAACGCGCGGCCAGCGCCATGCCGATGGCCCTTACATCCTTGCCGGCCAGGGCGCTGAAGACAGCGGTCGACGGCTGCGTTCGGCGCCCCAAAGCGCTCGCCAGGACACGGGCTGCCTGCGCGTTATGAGCCACGTCCAGCCAGATTTCCGGGGCCCCGGGAATGCGCTGCAGGCGACCGGGCAGACTGACCTCGCGCAGACCGCGGTCGAGCGCATCATCGCGCAGCGGCAGGCGCTCAGTCAGTGCTCTTGCCGCCATCACGGCGCAGGCGGCATTGCCCCACTGCCGGCTGCCGGCCAGCGCTGGCGGCGGCAGGTTCAGGACTTCAGCGCCCGCGCTCAGCCGCATTCCGCGGCCGGCCCGGCGCCAGCGAAAATCGCGCCCGGCCAGCCGCAGCTCGGCGCCGCCGGCCTCCAGTTCGGCAATCCAGCCGCGCGGCGGATTTCGCTCACCCACGATCAGCGGCCGCCCCGGTCGGGCGATGCCGGCCTTTTCGCGGGCGATGGCGTGCCGCGTGCCGCCCAGCCACTCCACGTGATCCAGCCCGATCGAGGTGATCACGGCCACATCGGGATCGACTGCATTAACCGCATCCAGCCGCCCGCCAAGGCCGACTTCCAGCAACAGCACGTCGGGCCGCGACCGGGCCGCGACGACCAAGGCCGCCAGGGTCACGTGTTCGAAATAAGTCAGATCGACCGAGCCGCGATGGGTCTCGACGGCAGCGAGCGCCTGGACCAGGGTGGACGAGTCGACCGGCCGACCGTCGACCCGGATGCGCTCGGAAAACGACAACAGGTGGGGCGAGGTGTAGGCCAGGGTTCGATAGCCGGCCGAGCGGTAGATCGCCTCGAGCGTGGCCACCACCGAGCCCTTGCCGTTGGTGCCGCCGACGGTCACCACGGGCACGGCCGGCAAGGCGTCGGGAAGGCGCTGGAGCACGGCGTGGACGCGCTCAAGGCCGAGACGGATTCTTGCCTCCGGGGTGCGGCGCTCCAGCCGCTCCAGCCAGTCGCGCAAGGACTCAGTCAAGCGATCGAGCTACTCGTGCGCAGCCGGCTCACCGGCATCTTCTGGGTCCAGCAACTCGCCTTCCTTCAAGGGCGCCGGCCGACCGCCGAGCAACATCGACAGCAGCCGATGGATGCGCTGGCGCAGTTCGCGCCGATCGACAATCTGATCGATCGCGCCCTTGCCCAGCAGGAACTCGCTGCGCTGGAAGCCTTCCGGCAGCTTTTCGCGCACGGTCTGCTCGATCACGCGCGGGCCGGCAAAACCAATCAAGGCATTGGGCTCGGCCAGGTTGATGTCGCCCAGCGTACCCAGGCTGGCCGAAACGCCGCCAGTGGTGGGATGGGTCAGGACCGAAACATAGGGCAGACCTTGCTCAGCCATGCGCGCCAGGGCTGCCGCGGTTTTCGACATCTGCAGCAGCGAGAACAGGCCCTCCTGCATGCGCGCACCGCCCGAGGCCGAGAAGCACACCAGCGGCAGCTCGTTGGCCAGGCAGGCATTGACGCCGGTCACGAAACGCTCGCCGACGACCGACCCCATGGAGCCGCCCATGAAGCGGAAGTCGAAGGCGCAAGCCACCAGCTCCATGTCCAGCAGGCGCCCCTGCATGACCACCAGGGCGTCTTTCTCGCCGGTCGCCTTCTGGCTGGCCACCAGCCGATCGCGGTACTTTCGCGTATCGCGGAACTTCAGCGCATCGACCGGCGCCAGGGCGGCGCCGAGTTCGACCCCGGAATCGGCATCCAGAAAGCTTGCCAGGCGAGCCCGGCCAGACAGCGCCATGTGGTGGTCACACTTGGGGCAGACGTGCAGGTTGCGCTCGAGCTCGGGCTGGTAGAGCACCCCGTCGCAGGCCTTGCACTTCATCCACAGGCCGTCGGGCACCTTGCGGCTGCTGCCGCCCTCGGTGCGAATCCGCCCCGGCATCAGTTTCTGGAACCAGCTCATCTCAGGCGCTGACCGCGGTCGCGTCGGACGTGGTGGCAGCATCCATGGCTGCGCGTACCGCGCCCAGGTAGTCAGCGGTTACCTTGACCGCTGCAGCCGAGTCGGCGCAGCGATCCAGCCGATCCACCAAAGCCGAGCCGATGACCACGCCGCTGGCGCAGCGGGCGACGGCCGCCGCCTGCTCGGGTTCGCGGATCCCGAAACCCACCGCGACCGGCAAATCCATCGCCGCGCGGATTCGTGCCACCGCCGGCTCGAGGCTGGCCAGGTCCAGCGTGGCCGCCCCGGTCACGCCCTTGATCGAGACGTAGTACACGAAGCCACCGGCCAGGCGGGCGGTGCGTTCCAGGCGCGCGGGCGTGGTGGTCGGCGCGACCAGAAAAATCTGGTGCAGGCCGTGACCGGCCAGATCGTTCTTGAGCTCTTCGGCTTCGTCGGCCGGGCAGTCGACGATCAGCAGCGCATCGACCCCGGCCGCGGCCGCCTCGGCGGCAAAGCGGGCCGAGCCGCGGCGTTCTATCGGGTTGGTGTAGCCCATCAGAACAATCGGCGTCTCGCCATCGCGCTTGCGAAAGGCGGACACCATCTCCAGCACGCGGTCCAGGTTCATGCCCTGCTCCAGCGCCCGCGCACAGGCATTCTGAATCACCGGGCCATCGGCCATCACGTCGGAAAACGGCATCCCCAGTTCGAGCAGGTCGGCGCCCGCGGCCACGGCCGCGTGCAGCACGTCCACGCTGGCGTCAGGGCTGGGATGGCCGGCCGTGACGTAGGGAATCAGCGCCGTCCGGCCGCTGGCGGCCAGCTTGCGAAAACGCTGGTCAATACGGTTGACTGAATTCAAAACTCGATTCCTTCGATTTCGGCCACGGTGTTGATGTCCTTGTCGCCGCGCCCGGACAGGTTGATCAAGATCAGCTCGTCGCGCGGGCGTTCGGCGGCAAGCCGCATGCCGTAGGCGACCGCGTGGGCGGTCTCCAGCGCCGGCATGATGCCCTCGCTGCGGGTCAGGGCATGGAAGGCCTTCATCGCTTCACGGTCGTCGATCCCGACATACTGCGCCCGGCCCGTGTCCTTGAGCCAGGCGTGTTCCGGCCCGACCCCGGGGTAGTCCAGGCCAGCCGAGACCGAATGGGTTTCTCGGATCTGTCCGGCGTCGTCGTCGAGCAGGTAAGTCCGGCTGCCGTGGAGAACGCCGACCCGCCCGGCGCACAGGCTGGCGGCATGGTCCAGTCCGGCCAGGCCGCGCCCGGCCGCCTCGACGCCGTACATCGCAACCTCGCGGTCGTTGACGAAAGGATGAAACAGGCCAATGGCGTTCGAGCCGCCGCCCACGCACGCGACCAGGGCATCCGGCAGCCGGCCGTACTCTGAAAGCATCTGGGCGCGCGCCTCGCGGCCGACGACGGCGTTGAAGTCGCGCACCATGGCCGGATAAGGATGCGGACCGGCCACCGTGCCAAGAATGTAGAACGTGTCATCGACGTTGGTGACCCAGTCGCGCATGGCCTCGTTGAGGGCGTCTTTAAGCGTGCGCGAGCCGGCTTCCACGCTGACCACCTCGGCGCCGAGCAGCTTCATTCGAAACACGTTGACCGACTGCCGGCGCACGTCCTCAGCACCCATGTAAACCACGCATTTCATGCCCAGCCGGGCGGCCACGGTGGCCGAGGCCACGCCGTGCTGGCCGGCACCGGTTTCGGCGATCACGCGCTGCTTTCCCATGGCGCGCGCCAGCAGGCCCTGGCCAACGGTGTTGTTGATCTTGTGGGCGCCGGTGTGGTTGAGGTCTTCGCGCTTCAGCAGAATGCGTGCCCCGCCGACCTGCCGGGTGAGGTTTTCGGCGAAGTACAGCGGTGACGGGCGCCCGACGAAATGGGTCAGATCGCGATCCAGTTCGGCCAGGAAGTCCGGATCCTTCAGGTAATGGCGCCAGGCCTGGTCGAGTTCTTCCAGCGCCGGCATAAGGGTTTCGGAAACGAACTTCCCGCCAAAGATCCCGAAGTGCCCGGATTCATTGGGCACCTGCGTTTCTGGATTCACTCGCTGCACTGCTTCAAGCATTTCTGACCGCCTTGATGAATTCGTTCATTGCCTTATGATCCTTGATTCCGGGCCGAATCTCCACCCCGCTCGAGACATCGACTGCATCGGGCCGCAGGCGACGACAGGCCAAAGCGACGTTGGCGGGATTCAATCCGCCGGCCAGAATCCACGGCCGCCCGAGAGCGGGCACCCGATCCCAGTCGAAGGTTTCTCCCGACCCGCCCAGCTTGCCTCCGCCGTGTGAATCCAGCAACAAGGCATCGGCCTCGGCAAAGGCCTTCCAGTCGGGCGGCTCGGCGCCGCCCATGGCCAGCGCCTTGAACCACGGACGCCCGAAGCTGGCGCAGAATGCGGCCGGCTCGTCGCCGTGAAACTGCAGGCCGTCCAGCCGAACCTGCTCAAGTACCGCCTCGACCTGGGCCACCGATGCGTTCATGAACAGCCCCACCCGGGTCACGAACGGCGGCAGCGCCCGGCAGATCTCGCGCGCGCTCGCGGCGCTGACGCAGCGCCGGCTGGCCTCCACGAACACCAGTCCGATGGCATCGGCCCCGGCCGCGGCGGCGTGAGCTGCGTCTTCGATAGAGGTGATGCCGCAGATCTTGACCCGGGTCATGCTGGAAATCCGATCGTCTCGCAGGTTGGCAAATGGGCAAACTCAGGATAACTCGGGGCGATGAAGTACAGCCCCTGGGCCGGCGCCGTGATGCCGGCAGCGCTGCGGTCGCGCAGGCGCAGCAGCTCGCCGATCCATCCGCTCGGCTGCTGCCCGCGCCCCACCGCGATCAGCGAACCGGCGATATTGCGCACCATATGGTAGACGAAGGCGTTGGCCTCGATGTCGAACCAAAGCTCGGCATCGTGGCGGCTCACGCTGGCCGAATACACCGTGCGAACCGGAGAACGGGCCTGGCATCCCACCGCCCGAAAACTCGAAAAGTCATGCTCGCCCACCAGCAAAGCAGCCGCCGCGTTCATGGCCTCGGCATCCAGCGGGTGACGAATCCAGGCCGCTCGATGGCGCTCAAGCGCCGGGCGCACCCAGCGGTTGAGAATGCGGTACCGATAGCGCCGGCGACGGGCCGAAAAGCGGGCGTGGAAATCATCGGCGACAGGGCGAACCCAGAGCACAGCGATGCCGGCGGGCAGGTGGGTGTTGGCGCCCAGCACCCAGGAGCGCTCCGGGCGCTCGGCCTGGGTCTCGAAATGCACGACCTGGCAGCGCGCGTGCACCCCGGTATCCGTGCGCCCGGCGCAGTGGACCTGGACGGGATGGTCGGCAACCCGGCCCAGCGCGTGCTCCAGACACGCCTGCACGGTCGGACTTTGGCGCTGGCGCTGCCAGCCGTAGAGGCCGCTGCCGTCGTATTCGATCCCGGCAGCCAGCCGCATGCGCGGCGTGCAGGCCATGCAATGAATCTTCGAAAACCACGCAATCTT
>JBMCIV010000101.1:0-5751 GCA_048616735.1 Wenzhouxiangella sp.
CGGCGATTCCACGATGAGGAGGTTTTTGGCCATGCTAGTGTCGATATTCGCCCTCTTCATCGAACATCAGGTCTTCCATCCAGGCGTAGTTGGCTTCCTGACCGGGCTGGTTGAACAGGACCATCAGCACCACCCACTTCACGTCCTCCATATCGATGTCGGCTTCCTCAAGCGCCATCAGGCGATCCAGGACCTGCTCCCGGCGCGCCGGGTCGAGCACGCCGATGTTTTCCAGATACAGGATCAGGCCACGGGAATCCACGTCCAGCCGGCTGCATTCGCCGTCGCTAAAAATCCGGACCGGATTGTTTTCATGCCCGGCCATGACCGGCATGCGGCGCTGTTCGGCCAGGCCGTCGAGCCAGGAAAAGGCCCGGTCGATCTCGGCGTTGGAAAAGCCCGCCTCTTCCAGGCTGTCGCTCAGCGAGTCGCGGTCCGGTGTGGCTTCGGGTTCGTCGTAGATGTAGTTCTCGAAGAGGTACATCAGCAGATCGAGCACGTTCTCTTTCATTCAGGGTCCTTGGTGCGTGCGGCTGTAGCGTCCACCGGCGTGAGCCGTGACGTGACCATCCATTTCCAGCAGGAGCAGCATGGAGGATACCGCCGCGGCCGTCAATTGTGTACGGCGCATGATCTCGTCGACCGGAGTGGGATCGTAGCCGATGGCTTCGAGCAGCTGCTGGTAGTCCTTATCCAGACGCAGATGCGGTGCTTCGGCGCCGGAATCAAGACCGGCCTCGGTATTCGATGCAAGGCGTGCTGCCAGGGCGAGCCCAAGCTGCCCGGCCAGCGGCCGCAGCTCGTCGAGGACTTCGGCCGCGGTTTCGACCAGCTTGGCGCCCTCGCGGATCAAGCGGTGGCAGCCGCGCGCCAGCGGATTGTGCACCGAGCCGGGAATGGCGAAGACCTCGCGCCCCTGCTCCGAGGCCAGTCGAGCCGTGATCAGCGAGCCCGACCGCTGGCCCGCCTCGACCACCAGCGTGCCCAGACTCATGCCGCTGATCAACCGATTGCGGGCCGGAAAATGGCCGGGTCGCGGTTCGCTGCCGGGCGGGAAAGTGCTGACCAGGGCGCCCTGGCCAACGATGCGTCGGGCCAGCTCGCGGTGCCGGGCCGGGTAGACCCGATCCAGCCCGGTGCCGGCCACGGCGATGGTTTGGCCGCCGGCATCGAGGCAGGCTGCATGGGCGTTGCCGTCGACCCCGGCCGCCAGTCCGCTGGTGATGACCAGGCCGGCGCCGGCCAGGGTAGCGGCGAACGAGCGGGCGTGGTCCAGGCCGCCGGCGGTGGCGTTACGGCTGCCGACGATGGCCAGCTGGGGGCGCAGCAGGCAGTCGGGCAGTCCGGCCACGAACAGCGCCGGTGGCGGGTCGGCGATGTCGCGCAGCAGCGGCGGATAGTAGTCGTCGTCCAGCGGGATCAGGTAATGATCTTCGGCTTCCAGCCAGTCTAGGCAGCGCTGCATCGCCTGGCGGTCGGGCGCGCGCAGGGCCTTGATCTGGGCCGAACTGAGCCCGGCCTTGCCCAGATCACGATCGGAGGCGTGAATCCAGCCCGACGAGGAGCCGAAAAATTCGCGCAATTCGGCGAAGCGCCGGGTCCCCAGCCCGGGGGCGAGAACCAGAGCCAGCCAGTCGGAGACGGTGCTCCGGCTCGCCATGATCCCGGTTACAGGCGACGGTCGGGGTGGTTGAGACGATCGTCTACGCGAACGGATTTGGCGCCGTCGAGCACGATGGCGTAGCTGATCTCATCGAACGGGCGAAACACCATCAAAACGCCGGCGTACTCGTCGGGCAGCGCGACGTGAACGCGCTCGGGATTGTTGAAAGCCGCCTGGCTCATGAGCGGGTAGCTCTTGTTGTCGCGCACGATGCGGCCCGGCCGGAAAGCCGAGAAAACATGCCCCGGCTCGATGCCCTGCTCGGTGCCCAGGTTGATGGCGACGATCTGGTAATGACCGACGCCGTAATAGGCCTCGCTGATGCTGAGCACGCGACCGTCTTCAGGCACTTCGTTCATGGGTCGCGGGTGGAAGACCGCCTCGAACTCGAAATCGTCCACCGGCAGGACGTAGTCGCCGGCCATGACTTCTCTTTGGCCTTGTTCGATCTTAAGAATCGCCGGATCGCCGGCCCGCACGACCGTGGCCCGGGCGGCTTCGTAAAGTTCATATCCGATCACCGGATAGCTGAATTCTTCCAGCCGCCCGACCGTGTTCAGCCACAGCGCGCTGCTGGGCCGCTCGCGCGAAGGCACCTGGGCTTCGTCGCGGCGCACCCGGTTGCGGCGAATGCCCTGTTCCACGTAGACCGCCTCGCGGCGATCGACAAACTGGTGAATCACCCGGCCGACAACCACTTCCTGGCCGACCGCGAAGTCGTTCAGGCCGCGCACGTAGGTCCGGTCGCCGGTCGCCGCCATGGCCTGGTTGTCCTCGTTGGCCAGCACGTAGGGCAGCCCCTCGAGGTCTTGTTCGCTGATGATCCTGGTTCGGCGCAGAAACGGCTCGATGGCGTCGAGCGGCAGCGTCGTGATCGGGCCGTCGAGGTCTTCGGAACGAATGCGCGGCGAGAGCTTTTTGACCGAGTCATCGACCATCAGGCGCGGCTCGCCGCCGATGAAGACCAAGGAGATGACGTCGCCGGGAAAGATCAGGTGCGGATTATCGATTTCCGGGTTGGCCTGCCAGATGTTCGGCCACTGCCAGGGCCGGGTCAGAAACCGAGATGCGATGTCCCAGAGGGTATCGCCGGGCTGGACGACATATTCTCTGGGGTGGTCTTCTCGCAGCTCAACTGCGCTTGCCTGCACGCTAAGCGCCAGCAAGAAGATGGCCAGAACAATTACGATGCGTTTCACGAGCGTTGTCTCCCATGCGGCCAACGTGGCGTTGAGATTCGCAGGTTATCATAAGTATAGTTGCACAACAGCCCACCAACACAGGGTTTATGGAGCGTCCATGGCACAACTGAATATTTTGGAGTTTCCCGACGCCCGGCTGCGCAAGGTCGCCAAACCGGTCGCCGAAGTCACCGATCGCGAGCGGCGCCTGGCCGCCGACATGCTCGAAACCATGTACGCCGCGCGCGGCATCGGTCTGGCCGCGACCCAGGTCAACGAAGGCGTGCGCCTGCTGGTGCTTGACCTGAGCGAGACCCGCGATGAGCCGAAAGTCTTCATCAATCCCGAAATCATCGACCGTTCGGGCAGCCAGACCTGCGAGGAAGGCTGCCTGTCGGTGCCGGGCATCTACGCCGAGGTCAAGCGCGCCGAGCAAATAAGGGTGCGTGCGCTGGGCCTGGATGGCGCCTCGTTCGAGCTCGACGCCGACGGCCTGCTGGCGGTCTGCATACAGCATGAAATCGACCACCTCGACGGCAAGGTGTTCGTCGATTACCTCTCGCCGCTCAAGCGACGCATGGTCGAAAAGAAGCTCAAGAAGCAGCAGCGCGAGGCTGAAGCGGTGGCATGAGCCTGCGCTTGCTGTTTGCGGGCACGCCAACCTTCGCCGTGCCCGCGCTGCGCGCACTGATCGAATCCGGCCAGCCGCCGCTGGCCGTTCTGACCCAGCCGGACCGGGCCGCCGGCCGCGGCCGGCGGGTCCGGCCCGGCCCGGTCAAGCAGCTGGCCATGGACGCCGGCATCGATGTCTTGCAGCCCGAGCGCCTGAACCGGCCCGAGCTGAAGGCCCTGCTCGACGACCTGCAGCCGGATTTGCTGATCACCGCGGCCTATGGCCTGATTCTGCCGCGCTGGCTGCTGGCCCTGCCGGGTCACGGTTGCTGGAACCTCCATGCCTCGCTGCTGCCGCGCTGGCGCGGCGCCAGCCCGATCAACCAAGCCATCCTGCACGGCGATGAGGAGACCGGCATTTCCCTGATGCAGATGGACGCCGGGCTGGACACCGGACCGGTGCTGGCGCAGGTCACCACCCCGATCGCGCCCGCCGAAACCGCCGGTGAGCTGCATGATCGACTGGCGCCGATGGCCGCGACGCTGCTGCAGCACAGCCTGCGTCAGCTGATGGACGGCAAGCTGCCGGCCGCCGAGCCGCAAGACGATGACCGGGCCACCCACGCCCCGCTGATCGCGCGCTCCGATGCCCGCCTGGACTGGAGCCAGCCCGCCTGGGCGCTGGTCCGCCGCGTGCGCGCCTTCAACCCCTGGCCGGTGGCTTTTGCCCGCCTGGAAGCGCTGGATGTGCGCGTCTTTCGGGCCCGCGCCGGACCGGCCGTTGATAAGCCGCCCGGCACCCTGGTGCGCGGCCACGGCCGGCGTGACGCGGTGGTCGTGGCCTGCAGCGAGGGCAGCCTCGAAATCCTGGAGCTGCAGGCGCCGGGGCGCCGCCGCGTGGCCGCCGCGGACTGGCTGAATGCCCACCCCGACTGGCGCTGAGCCGCGGCTCGCGGCGGCCACGGCCGCGGCCGCCGTCCTCGATCGCGGGCGGGCGCTGGACGAGGCGCTGGGCGACACCCTGGTCGGCCTGAGCGCGCCCCGCGACCGGGCCTTGGCGCGACGGCTTTCGCATGCGCTGATGCGCGACTGGCCGGCGGCCAATTTTCTGGTCGGGCAGCTGGTCCGGCGCCGCCCCGCCCGCCGCGACCGCCTGGTGCACTTCATTCTGGCCGTTGCCCTGGTTGAACTGAGGCAGGCGCGCGAACCGGCCCGGGCGGTAGTGTATGCGGCCGTGGAAGCGGCCGCGCGCGGCGGCCTCAAGCACCTGCGCGGACTGGTCAACGCGGCTTTGCGCAGCTACCAGCGCCGCCGGGGCGAGCTCGAAGCCGCCCTGCCGGCCGATCCGGTCCACCGTTTCGGCTACCCGGAATGGCTGATCGAGGCCGTTCGGCGCGACTGGCCCGCAGACTGGGAGCGCATCCTGGGCGAGGGCAATGCGTCGCCGCCGCTGTGGCTGCGGGTCAACCGGCGGCGGTGGTCAGTCGAGCAGGCGCGCCAGGCGCTGGCCGAGGCCGGTCTGGAAACCCACGCGGTCGCGGGCCTCCCGGATGCGCTTGTGCTGCATCAGCGCGTGGCGATCAGCCAGCTGCCGGGCTTCGCCGACGGCAGGCTGTCGATCCAGGACGGCGCCGCCCAGGCCACCGTGGAATACCTGCGGCTGGCGCCGGGCTTGCGCGTGCTCGATGCCTGCGCCGCCCCCGGCGGCAAGAGCGCCCATGCGCTCGAGCGCGAGGACCTGGACCTGACCGCCGTTGAAATCGATCCGCAGCGGCTTGAGCGGGTGAGCGCGACCTTCGCGCGCCTGAGCTTGTCTGCCCGGCTGCTGGCCGGCGACGCCGCCCGGCCGCAGCGCTGGTGGGACGGGCAGCCGTACGACCGCATCCTGATCGACGCGCCCTGTTCGGCCAGCGGCGTGATGCGTCGTCATCCCGACATTCGCTGGCTGCGCCGGGCCAGTGACCTGGCCGGGCTGGTCGAGCTGCAGGCGCAGATGCTCGACGCCGTGTGGCCGCTGCTCAAGCCCGGCGGTATCCTTGTCTACGCCACCTGCTCGATCTTCAAGGCCGAAAACGAGACGCAGGCCCAACGCTTTCTGGAACAGCACGCCGATGCCCGAACCTTCCACCTCCCCCATCTGCCGGGTCAGCTCCAGCCGCACGGGCGCCAGGTTCTGCCTGGGGAGGCGGATATGGATGGTTTTTACCATCTGGCTGTTGAGCGCATGCGCGGCCGATCCTGATGTCCACGGGCATCTGCGCCTGATCGACCCCGAGCCGCGCTGGCGGGGCGAGG
>JBMCIV010000102.1:0-5750 GCA_048616735.1 Wenzhouxiangella sp.
GGCCGCAGGATTTCGACCTCTTCCAGATAGGTGATGCCGGAGTAGTTGGCGAAGAATTTTTCGGCCACTTCGTCGGCGATCTGGCTGGCCGTGTCGCGGTTGCCGGTGATGACCTCGATCTTGACGTTGCTGAACTCGTCGACAACAGCGGCCCGCTGGGTCGAGCGCACGCCGCGGCTGCCCTTGCCGCCGGTGGGGGTGACGGTGTAGCCGCGCGCGCCGGCAGCTTCGATAACCGCCGTTACCTTGGGCAGGATCAGCTTCTCGGTGATGATGACGACCTTGGTGGCTTTGTGGTGTGTCACTGGTTCGTTCCTCCCCGCGCAACGCGCGGTCATTGTCCGGTCGGTGCGGTCACAGCGCGAGCATTTAAATGCCGAAGACGGCCTCGGCCAGCGCGATGTAGAGCGGGATGCCGATGGCGATGGCCACGGGCGTGCCGACGCTGGTCGATGAGCCGAGATAGGCCGACGGGTTGGCCGTGGGGATGGCCGCGCGCAGGGTTGGTGGCCCGGAGATGTCCGAGCTCGACCCGGCGATCACCGCCAGCAGGATCACCCCGCCGGGGCTGAATCCGGTCAGTACATGGGCCACATACCCCAGGCCGAAAGCGATCAGGCCGTGGGTCAGCGGCGCGATCGCGGCATAGACGACATACCAGTGCGCCACGCTGCGCATTTCGTTCAGGCGACTCCAGGCCTCCATGCCCATGGTCAGCATCAGGATCGACAGAAAACCCCGGAACAGGGGGTCGTAGAAGCCGTCGAAAACCCGCTCGGGGTTGGTCAGCAGACCGAGCACCAGGCCCAGCAGCAGCGCCGAGAGCGCCGAGCCCCTGAGGCTGTCGACGATGATGGCCAATGGCCGCACCTGTCCGCGTTTGCTGCCGGCCTGCCGGGCCAGATAGGTATTGGCCAGCACGATGGCGAGGATCAGCGCGGGAATGTCCATGAACGGATACAGCGCCGGCACCCAGGCCTCGTAGAAGACTTCCTGCTCTTCGAGCATCACGATGGCTGCAGCCAGCGTCGAGGCGCTGACCGCGCCGAATAGCCCGGCCGTGGCAATGCCGTCTTCGGTTCTAACGCCGGGCAGCGCGGCCAGCGTATAGCGCCCGACCAGGACGATGGCACAGCCGACCACGAACGCGATCGCGGCCGGCAGCAGCATTTCGGCCAGATTGGCCTCGCGGATCTCCATGCCGCCTTCCAGGCCGATGCGCATCAGCAGCATGAACACGCAGAACTTGTAGATCGCATCCGGAATCTGCAGCTTGCTGCCCAGGGCGGCCAGCGCCATGCCGCCGATCAGAAAGGCGAGGGTGGGCGACTGGAACTGGATGATCAAACGGCTGAAGAAGTCGAGTATCAAATCCATCGTGCAAGGCGCCTTCGGCAAGGTTCGGTGGGCGGCTGCCCGGGAATTATCCTACCCTGATTCGAACCCGCAGGATCAGGGGCTTGCGGGGTGATTACAATAAGCCACAGTTTCCTTCGAGTGCTTCTGATGATGTTTCGCCGTGTGTTGATTTGCCTGCTGGCCCTGGGCCTGCTGGCGCCCGTTTCCGCGCTTGCCGAACAAACTCCTCTGGCCTACGACGATGTGTTTCTGCTCGAGTGGGTCAGCGATCCGCAGCCTGATCCGGCCGGCGAGCACATCGTGTTCGTGCGCCACTGGATGGACCGCATGGCCGACCGCGCCCGCTCCAGCCTGTGGTAGGTACAGGCCGACGGATCCGGGCTGCAGCCGCTGACCGATCGCGACAGCAATGCCTCGAGCCCGCGCTGGTCGCCGGACGGTGAGCGCATCGCCTACCTGGCCGGCGGCGAGCTTCGCATGCACTGGCTCAAGACCGGGCGCGACAGCCGGATCGCCGAACTCGAAGAAAACCCCGGCGGGCTGGCCTGGTCGCCCGACGGGCGCTGGCTGGCGTTCACCTTGTTCACACCGGCGCCGGCCAAGCCGCCGGTCAGCCTGCCCGGCCAGCCCGAAGGCGCGGACTGGGCCGAGCCGCCGATCTGGATCGAGCAGCCGCAGTATCGGGCCGATGGCCAGGGCTTTCTGCAACCCGGCTACCGCCACGTCTACCTGCTGCCGGCCGAGGGCGGTTCGCCCATCCAGCTGACCGAGGGCTCATTCAACCACGGCAGCATTGCCTGGCACCCGGATGGTCAATCGCTGTTTGTCGATGCCAATCGCGGCGACGACGCTCATCGCTTCCCGGTCAAGTCCAGCATTTACCGCATCGATATCGACTCGCGCGCGATCGAGTCCGTCACCGAGGGCAATGACCCGCAGCGCCAGCCCCGGGTCTCACCCGACGGCCGCCGACTGGCCTGGCTGGGCTTCCCCGACCGCAAGCTGTCCCATCAGGCCAATCGCCTGTACATCGCCGACCTGGACGGCGGCAACGTGCGCGAACTGACCACCGATCTGGACCGCGATATCGGCGCCTTCGAATGGGACTCCAACCGCAGCCTGCTCATCCAGTACGAGCATCATGGCCGCACCCTGCTGGCCCGGCAGCGGCTGGACGGCCGCCGCGAGGTGCTGACCGACCAGCTGGGCGGTGAGTACTTCAGTCGTCCCTATGCTTCTGGGTCTTTTTCGACCGCCGGCGGGTTGATCGCGCATACCCATGCCAGCACCCGACGGCCTTCGGAACTGGCCGTCCTGCGCAACGACCAAAGCGTAGCGCTGACCGATTTCAACCGCGATTTCCTGGCCCAGCGCGAGGTCGGCGAGGTTGAGGCCTTTTGGTACACCTCCAGCGTCGACGGCCGCGATCTGCAGGGCTGGGTGATGTATCCGCCCGACTTTGATCCTGATCAGCAATGGCCGCTGATCCTGGAAATCCACGGCGGGCCGTTTGCCACCTACGGCGAGTTTTTCGCCATGGAGCTGCAGCTGATGGCCGCCCAGGGCTACGTGGTGGTCTATCTCAACCCGCGCGGCAGCACCAGCTACGGCGAGGATTTCGCCAACCTCATCCACCACGACTATCCCGGCCACGACCATGATGACCTGATGGACGGTATCGATGCGGTGATCGAGCGCGGCTATATCGACGAGGACGCGCTGTTCATCACCGGCGGCTCCGGTGGCGGCGTGCTGACCACCTGGGCGATCAGCCAGACCGATCGCTTTGCCGCGGCCGCGGCGGTCAACCCGGTGATCAACTGGTACAGCTTCACGCTCAGCGCCGACATGTACTTTTTCTTCTCCCAGTACTGGTTTCCCGGCCCGCCCTGGGAGCACGCCGAGCATTACCTGGCCCGCTCGCCCATCGACCAGGTCGGCCGGGTCGAGACCCCGACCCTGCTGCTGACCGGAGAAGAGGACTGGCGAACCCCGATTTCAGAGACCGAGCAGTACTTCCAGGCGCTACAGCTGCGCGGTGTGGATACCGCCATGGTTCGGGTCCCCGGGGCCTCGCATGCGCTGCACCGCCGGCCCAGCCAGCTGATGGCCAAGCCGGCCTACCTGGTCCACTGGTTCGAGCGCTACCGCGACCGGGCGTCGGACTAGTCCGGCCGCGCGCCGCCGGCAAGCCCACGCAACTGGGTCACGGGCCTTCCACGCCGGCGTAGCGCACGCCGGCCAGCAGCGCCATGTCGCGGTGCCAGGTGGCCAGGTCGTCGCGGTTGAACTCGGCCAGCGCGTGATGGCCGCAGGCGCGGGCCATGACCTGCATCAGCGCAATCGAGGCCTCGAAGAAGTTTTTCAGGCGCTCGGCCGATTGGTCCACCTTCAGGCGCTTGCGCAGGTCCTCGCGCTGGGTGGCCACGCCGGTGGGGCAGTTGTTGGTGTGACAGATGCGCGCGCCGACGCAGCCCACGGCCTGGATGGCGCTGTTGCCCAGGGCAATGCCGTCGGCGCCCAAGGCCATGGCCTTGACAAAGTCGATCGGCGTGCGCAGGCCGCCGGTGGCGATCAGGGTGACGCGGCCGCTGGCCTGCTGGTCGTCCAGGTAGCGGCGCGCGCGCGCCAGCGCCGGAATGGTCGGAACACTGATGTGGTCGCGAAACATTTCCGGTGAGGCGCCGGTGCCGCCGCCGCGGCCGTCTAGGATGATGTAGTCGGCGCCCGCGTCCAGGGCAAACTGAATGTCGCGCTCGATGTGGTTGGCGCTGAGCTTGAAGCCGACCGGAATGCCGCCCGAGACTGCGCGCACGCGCTCGGCAAAGCGCTTGAAATCAGCCACCGTCTTCAAGTCCTCGAACGCGGCCGGCGAAAACGAATCCTCGCCTTCGCTGACGCCGCGTACCTCGGCGATCTTGGCGGTCACCTTGCTGCCCGGCAGCTGGCCCCCGGTGCCGGTCTTGGCGGCCTGTCCGCCTTTGAAGTGGAAGGCCTGGACCTTGCCCAGCAAGTCCTCGGAATAGCCGAAGCCGGCGCTGGCCAGCTCGAACAGATAGCGGCTGTTTTCGGCCTGTTCTTCGGGCAGCATGCCGCCTTCGCCGGAGCAGATGCCGGTGCCGACCATCTCGGCGCCCTTGGCCAGGGCGATCTTGGCTTCCGGCGACAGCGCGCCGAAGCTCATGTCGGTGACAAACAGCGGGATCTTGAGCCTGAGCGGTTTTTTCGCCTCGGGCCCGATGACCAGCTCGCTGGCCACGTCTTCGTCTTCCATCAGCGGCCGGGTCGCCAGCTGCGCGGCCATCAGCTGCAGCTGGTCCCAGTTTGGCAGTTCGCTTCTGGGCACGCCCATGGCCACGGTCGGGCCGTGTTTGCCGATCTTGTCGACACCCTTGCGCGCGAGCTCGTGGATAAACTCCACGGTGGGCTCTTCGGGCGTGGCCTCAGGTTCAGGCGGGGTATTGTCGTCGTTATCGTCATCGTTGCCATCTTCATCTCTGGCATCTTCGGCGTCCTCGTCGTCTTCTTCCGCTGGCGCTTCCTTGCCGACCTGGTCGTCGCTGAACTTTTTGTGGGTACCGTCGCAGTAGGGGGCGTCATTGGTATGTTTGCACCGGCACAGGTAGGCCTCCTCGTCTTTTTCGGCGGTAAAGACCTTGGGCGTGATGCCGGTCCCTTCGTGGGAGCCGTCGCAAAACGGCTGGTCGCTGGATCGGCCGCAGCGGCAAAATGCGTACTCCTCGCCTTTTTCCAGCGAGACCTTGATGGGTTTGTTATTGGCGATGACCGGTTGGCTCATGGAGGCTCCGTAGCGCGAAAGCAAACCAACCTAGCAAATCCGCCGATGCGAGCCGTGAAACGCGCCCGTTTTGGCCGATCAGCGCATCAGATTGGGCAAAAACAGCGCAATTTGCGGAAACGCGATCAGCAGGACCGTGGAAAACAGCAGGATCAGTACGAACGGCGGCGTGCCGCGAATCACCTCCAGGTAGGGCCTTCGGAAAATGGCGACGGCGGTGAAGATATCGCAGCCAAACGGCGGGGTGGCCGAGCCGATCGCCGCCTGCAGGACCACGATGGTGCCGACATGGATCGGGTCGAGCCCGGCGGCCGTCACCGCGGGGGCGAAAATGGGCGTGAGCACCAGGATCACCACGATCGGGTCGACGAACATGCAGCCGATGAAGTAGGCCACAGCAATCAGGGCCAGCACGCGGTAGGGGTGATCGGCGGCCATGGCGATGACGTCACCCAGCAGCGCATCCGGGATCTGGGCATAGGAGATGATCCAGGAAAACGCCATGCCGGCGGCGACCAGGATGAAAACAACGGCGGTAATCAGCCCGGTTGACAGCGCGACTTCCGGCAGGTCGCGCAGCTTGACCTCGCGG
>JBMCIV010000103.1:0-5706 GCA_048616735.1 Wenzhouxiangella sp.
ACCCCGGGCGCACGTCGCTGGCGCTGCTGGCGCTTGTCGTGGCCGGCCTGCTCGACGGCCTTGGGCTTTCGCTGCTGCTGTCCATGCTCAACCTGGCCACCGGCGCCGAGGAAGATCCTTCCTTGCCCGAGCAGGTCGCGCTCGACGTGGTCGAGCGCCTGGGGCTGCAGCCCACGCTGGTCACCCTGCTCACGCTGGGCGTGTTCATGATCGCGGTCAAGGCCGCGATCGTGCTGCTGGCCAACCGCCAGGTTGGCTACACCGTCGCCCACGTCGCCACCGATCTGCGCCTGGGGCTGGTGCGCTCGGTCATGCACAGCCGCTGGCGCTATTACCTTTCGCAACCGGTCGGCAAACTGTCCAACGCCATGGCGACCGAGGCCCACCGGGCCTCTGAGGGCTTCTACCACGGCGCGGTCATGGCCACTCAGATCATCAACGCCGTCATTTATGCCGGCCTGGCGCTGCTGATCTCCTGGCAGGCCAGCCTGATCGCCCTGACCTTCGGCGGGCTGCTGCTGGGGCTGCTGCACTTTCTGGTGCGCATGGCCGGCGGCGCCGGCCGGCGTCAGACCGGTCTGTTGAAATCGCTGCTCTCGGTGATGACCGACCAGCTCGGCGCGGTCAAGCCGCTCAAGGCCATGGGCCGCGAGGACCACGTCGATCGCATGCTTTCGCGGCAAACGCGCGAGCTGAAAAAGGCGCTCAAGAACCAGGTCTTCGCCAAGGCCGCGCTGATCGCCCTGCAGGAACCGATGCTGGCGATCCTGGTCGGCATCGGCTTCTTTTTCTTCCTGGTGCAGATGAACATGCCGATGGCGACCGTAATGATCATGATTTTCCTGATCGCGCGCTCGGTCAATCACCTGGCCAAGGCCCAGCGCGCCTGGCAGCACATGGCCATCAGCGAAAGCGCCTACTGGTCGCTGGCAGCAACCATTGACGAGGCCGAAAGGGAAGCCGAGCCGCCGCGGGGCTTCAGGGCGCCATCGCTGGAACGGGGTATCCGCTTCGACCAGGTCGGGTTTCGCTATGAGTCCGGGGAGGTCCTGAGCGAGATCGATCTGGCGATCCACTCGGGCCTGCTGACCGTGTTGACCGGGCCTTCCGGCTCGGGCAAGACCACGCTCATCGACCTGGTCGCGGGGTTGCTGCACCCGGATACCGGGCGCATCCTCATCGACGGCGTCGACCTGCAGGAGATCGACCACCGCCGCTGGCGGCGCATGATCGGTTACGTGCCGCAGGATCCTCTGCTGATCAACGATTCGGTGATCCGCAACCTGACCCTGGGCGACCCTGATCTCGACGCCGGCGACGCCGAACAGGCGCTGAAGATGGCCGATGCGTGGGACTTCATCCGGACCCTGCCCGACGGCATGGAAACGCTGCTGGGCGAACGCGGCGGGCGCCTGTCGGGCGGGCAGCGTCAGCGCCTGGCGATTGCAAGAGCCCTGATCCATCGTCCCTCGCTGCTGATTCTTGACGAGGCCACCAGCAACCTCGACGGCGAGTCCGAGGCGGCCGTCATCGCCACCGTTGAGCAGCTCAAGGGGAAACTGACCCTGCTGGCCGTCAGCCACGACGAGGGGCTGGTCGCGGCGGCCGACACCATCGTGCGCCTGCGCGACGGCCGGATCGAAGCATGCTGAAGACCCGCCGCTGGCTGCGACGCAGCGGCTTTCACCTGCTCAAGACGGCGGCGCGGCTGGCGGCTCTGGGCGGCCCGGACCGGGTCCGCCGGCTGGGTGAAGCCTTCGGCACCATGCATTATCGGCTGGGCCGCGGCAAGCGGCTTCGCCTGCTCCAGCAGATGGCCCGCGTTCTGCCCGAACGCGCCGCCGTCGGGGCCTTGCCGGCAGATCTGCGCGAGGCCTACCGCATCAACGACCGCGCCATCCTCGAGATCCTGGCCGCCTACAGCGGCGCCCTGCAGCCCGGCCAGGTCGCCGAGATGTGTGCGCTCGACGGCATCGATGTTCTCGACCGCTGTCTTGCCCAAGGCCGCGGCGCGGTCTTGCTGGGCATGCACATGGGCAATGGCGTGGCCATGGCGATTCATCTGGCCCAGCGCGGCTACCCGGTCAACGTGGTCTACCGTGAATCGAACAAGATCAGCCCGAAGTTCTTTGCCCGCGGCATCCGCCGACAGGGCCTGGTCGCGATTCCTGCGCGGCCGGCCGCCGCTGGCTTCCGCCGCATGCTGAAAGCCCTGAAAGGCGGTGAGATCGTGTTCATCCTGATGGACCAGGCCAGCAAGAGCGGCGGTGTCCCGGTCCGCTTTCTGGGCAAGAACATGGACATGCCGCCCGGCCCGGCCGAGCTGGCACGCAGAACCGGCGCCCCGGTCATTCCCGTGCTGCTGCGCGGCGCGGACGAGCGCTGGCGCTTCCGGCTCGGCGAGGCCATCCGGCTGGATTTAGCCCGCCCACTCGACCAGGAGGTTAAAATACTGGCTCGGGCGATGGAGGCGCATATTCTGGCGTATCCGCAGTGGTGGACCTGGCACCAGCGCCGCTGGCACCGCCATCCGTTCAGCCCGCCGACCGGCAACTGAAAAGAGAGGACCGCATGCCCCTGCTGCTCCAGAGAATCGCGCGCGGACTGCGCCCCTCGGTCTTTGATGCCAATCGGCCACCGGCCC
This sequence comes from Wenzhouxiangella sp., assembly GCA_048616735.1. Taxonomy (GTDB): domain Bacteria; phylum Pseudomonadota; class Gammaproteobacteria; order Xanthomonadales; family Wenzhouxiangellaceae; genus Wenzhouxiangella. The sequence goes on from JBMCIV010000103.1 coordinate 2,645, forward strand.
GGAGCAGCAGCCCCGATCGCATCGTGCTTGGCGCGCGCAGCGGCCAGCGCCCCTCGAGTAAACCACCGGTCAGAATCTACCTGGGCACCGAGCGGGGACAGTTTCGCGCGGAGCGGGTATTCATTTGGTCCGTTGAAAAACATCGCGATCCATCAAGGATTTATGAAATATATCTGATGCGGAATCTGGCTGGTTTCCAGCGCCGGTTCTGGCTGACAGGGTTCACCAATTATCGATTTGCCATTCCCGAATTCGCCGCTTACGGCGGACGCGCCATCTACAACGATACCGACCAGATTTACCTCAAGGATCCAGCCGAACTGTTCGACACCCCGATGGAGGGAGCCGGCTTTCTGTCGATCAACGATCGCGACACCTCGGTGATGTTGATCGACTGTGGGCGCATGCGCGAGGTCTGGAACGCCCACGACGTCCGGCGTCTGGGGCGAAAGGCGCTGGAGGAAAGAGCCCGGCGGGCCGGGCTGTGGGGCCACCTGGACGGCGGCTGGAACGCGCGCGACAGCGAGTACCATCCACAGCGCTCGCACCTGGTCCACTTCACGACATTGCATACCCAGCCCTGGCGCCCTTTCCCCGATGAATTCGTCTATTTCGACAACCCCACCGACCCGCTGTGGGGAGCGCTCGAAGCTGAAGCCGACCGCCACCGATTCCTGACGTTCTCGGCCGCTCGCCCCTCGCCCGGCTGGGCAGAGGCCTTCGCCAAGCTACCGGACGCCGGCCTGCGTGCGCTGCTCGGGCCGGAAGAGCCTGCCACCCGGCGGTCGGTGCTGGCGATCGAGGATCTGCTCGAACGGGTTCCGGACCAGGACGTGCCCTGGGTGCTGGCGCGCTTGTTCGCCGCCGCCGAGCGGCTTGAGGTAGCGATTTGCGAGCCGCGACGGCACGGTCGCGATCGCACCCGTCGCAGCCTGTGGTTCTGGCAGCAGCAATTCCAGGCTGCCGGACGGCTGTATCCCGCCACCCGCTGGACGCTGGATTACCAACACCCCTGGGGCCGCCGCGCGCAGCATCAGGGCGGGCCGCTGGCGGCAGGCGCAGTGGTTGTCCTGACCCACCGCAAACCCGGTCACGCCAATCAGGCGCGCGCGCTGGGCCGACGCCTGTCGGAACAGACCGGTCGGCCGCTGCGCGAGACCGTCGTCGGCAGCAGCGAGACCGGCTTCGCGCTCGCCAGCCTGCTGCGCCGGCCCGCCCTGCCCCGGATCGGAGCCGACGCCCGTATCGTTGTTGCCGGCGGCTGGCTGCCCTGCCGCATGGCGCGCTTGCTGCAGCGGCGCGACCCGCAGCTGCGGCTGATTCTGAGCGGTCGCAAGGCCGGTCCCGCCGAGCCCATCGGCAGCGTGATCGTGCAGTGCCGACACTTTGGCTTGCCGCCGCATCCCAACCGCATCACCACCCGGCTCCCGCTCAACGCCGGCCAGGTGGATCCGACCACCGCCTCGGATCGCTGGTCGGAGTGGCTGGCCGCACCACGCAAGGTGGCGCTGCTGGTGGGCGGCAGTTCGCGCTCGCACCGCCTCGACAGCCAACAGGCCGAGACGCTGGCGCGCGAGGCCCGGGCGTTTGCGCGTGACCAGCAGGCCCGCCTGCTGGTCGTCGGCAGCCGCCGCAGCGCGCCGGTAGAACACGCCCTGAGCCGCGGCCTGGCAGACCACGACGCTTTTTACCGCTGGCGCCCGGACGATCCGGAAAACCCTTATTGCCTGGCGCTCACCCAGGCCGATATCCTGATCGTCACCGGCGAGAGCGAATCCATGCTCGCCGACGCCGCCAGCCGCGGACGCGGGTTCCTGATCTGGCCGGTCGAGCGACAAGCCGACGGACCCTGGACGAGGCTGAGTCGGGCCGTTTCGGAGCGCGCGCTGCGACCGCGCTTCAATCGGCGCGGCAGCATCCGGCCGCAGCAGGGCCAGACCTATCTGTGCGCGCGCGCGCTCGAACGCGGCTGGATCCTGCCGCCGCGCGATATCGACGCCCTCCACGATACGCTGTTCAAGGCCGGTATCGCCGCGCCCTTCGGCCAGCCGGTTCCGGTGGCTTTCGGCGCGGCGCCCGCCAGCGCGCTTGACCGAACGGTCGCGCGCGCGGCGCAGCGCTTGGGCATTGACCTTGCTGAAACCCAACCCATCCACGCGACATCCAACCGTCATGAACACTGAGCACAGCATCCTCGATCGCCAACGACTAAGCGCGATCCAAACCGCCAGCTTTCGCCAGGCCGACCCCTACCCCTGGCTGAATCCGGAAGGGCTGCTGACCGAGCAGGGCTTTGACCTGCTGCGCCAGAACCTGCCCGAAATCGACCAGATGAAAGCCAGCTTCGGCCGCAAACGCGCGCACGGACAAAAGCCGCACGATCGCTACGCCCTGGAATACCACCCCGACCTCGATCTGCATCCGGCCTGGCACCAGTTCATCGGCGAACTCAACGGTCCGGCCTACCAGGACTGGCTGGCCCGCCTGTTTGCCACCCGACGGTTCACCTTGAGCTACCACTGGCACTACGCCCCGCGCGGCGCTTCGGTGTCGCCGCACTGCGACGCCAAGCGCAAGCTCGGCTCCCATATCTTCTATTTCAACACCGAAGACGAGTGGCAGCGCGAATGGGGCGGGCAGACCGTCATTCTGGATGACGGCGGCCGCTTCGCGCGCAGCAGTGCCCCGGATTTCGCAGACTTCGAGCGTTCCTGGGTCGCCGATGCCATGGGCAATCGATCGCTGCTGTTTCAGCGTCAGGGCAACTCCTGGCACGGCGTCCAGGCCCTGGACTGCCCCGAGGATCGACTGCGCAAGGTGTTCATCGTGGTCGTCAACGCCGACAACTTCAAGGCCCGCCTGCGTCGACTTTTCCATCGCCCGGACGGCAGCTGATGAGCGCGATGCGGCCTAAACGCCGCTGGTCAGTAGTGTGGACCCTGATGGCGGCCATCGCCTTCGGGGCGCAGGGCTCCGACGTCATCGCCGAGACCATTTACCGCTGTGAACCGGCCGATGGCGGCGTGGTCTCCGGTGACCATGCGGATATCGATGCCGTAATC
>JBMCIV010000104.1:0-5703 GCA_048616735.1 Wenzhouxiangella sp.
GCGCAACTGCACGCGGAGAAGGTCCACTGGGCCCAGCGCCTGAACGACGCCGGCATCCTGACCGTGGGCCAGCTGCGCTCTACGGCGCCGGATTTGCTGGTGCGGCTGTTCGGGGCCCAGGGTCTGGTGCTGGTCGAACGCGCCTGGGGACGCGACGACAGACCGGTCAAACCCGACCGTATCCGACGCTCGATCAGTCAGGAAAACACGTTCGGCGACGATGTTCACGACCTCGCGGTGCTGCGTAAACTGATCGGGCAGCAGGCGGCCGAGGTGGCGGCTCGACTGGATGCCCGTCGCCTGCAGGCGCGCACGGTGACCTTGAAGTTGCGCTCGAGCGGCTTTTCAACGATTACCCGCAGCCAGTCGCTGGCGCTGCATACCCGTTCGGCCGAGGTGATCGCACAGACCGCCTGCACGATGCTCAAGGACTGGAGCGGCTGGCGCAAGGCGTTTTCGGTCCGCCTGATCGGGGTTGGCGTGTCGGGGCTGGAGGCCAACCCCGACCCGCTTGCCGAGGATGAGGGCTAATCCGAGCTCTGCGGCGTTCCGTACTGGTCGCGCAGTTCGCGTCTTAGGATCTTGCCGACGTTGGTCTTGGGCAGTTCATCGACAAACTCCACGTACTTGGGCACCTTGTAGCCTGTCAATTCATTGCGACAGTAGTCGCGCAGTTCCTTGACCGAAAGGCTGTCGTCCTTGCGCACGACCACCACCTTGACCACCTCGCCGGATTTCTCGTCCGGCGCACCGATGGCGCCCACTTCCAGGACCTTGGGATGGGTTGCAACAATATCCTCGACCTCGTTCGGATAAACGTTGAAGCCAGAGACCAAGATCATGTCTTTTTTGCGGTCGACGATATAGAAGTAGCCTCGCTCGTCCATCCGGGCCATGTCGCCGGTCTTGAGCCAGCCCTCGTCGTCGAGTACTTTTGCCGTTTCGTCCGGGCGATTCCAGTACCCCTTCATGACCTGCGGGCCCTTGACGCACAGCTCCCCGGTCTCGTTGACATCGACCGGGTTGCCCTCGGTGTCGATGACCCGGCACTCGGTCGAAGAGATCGGCAGCCCGATCGCGCCGTTGTAGTCCTCCAGATCCATGGGATTGATACAGGCCGCCGGGGAAGTTTCGGTCAGCCCGTAGGCCTCGATCAAAGTGACGCCGGTGGTCTGCTTCCACTTCTCGGCCACCGCCCGCTGCACCGCCATGCCGCCGCCGAGGGTCAGGCGCAGATGCGAGAAATCCAGGTCGGCGAAACCCGGCGTGTGCAGCAGCCCGTTGAACAGGGTGTTGACGCCGGTGATGGCGGTGAACTTCTCCTTGCCCAGTTCCTTGACGAAGCCGGCCATATCGCGCGGATTGGTAATGAAGACGTTGCGGCCGCCGAATTTCAAAAACACAAAGCAGTTCGCGGTCAACGCGAAGATGTGATAGAGCGGCAAGGCAGTGATGATGGTTTCTCGCCCCATCTCGATGTTGTTGCCCAGCCAGGCCGAGGACTGCTGCATGTTGGCCACCATGTTGCCGTGGGTGAGCATGGCGCCTTTGGACACCCCGGTCGTGCCGCCGGTGTACTGCAGAAAAGCCAGATCCTCGTGGGTCAGTTTGACCGGACTGAGGGTCTCCCGGGCGCCTTCGGCCAGCACTTTGCTGAAGCGGGTGGCGTTGGGCAGGCTGTAGGCCGGAATCATCTTCTTGACCCGGCGCAAGACGAAATCCATGATCGTGCCTTTGGGAAAGCCGATCATCTCGCCGATCGAGGTGACGATGACGTGCTCGACTTCGGTGTCGTCGATCACGGCTTCGAGCACGTTGGCGAAGTTCTCCAAGATCACGATGGCCTTGGCCCCGGAGTCCTTGAGCTGGTGCTTGAGCTCGCGCGCGGTATAGAGCGGGTTGGTATTGACCACAACCAGCCCGGCCCGGAGGGCGCCGAAGACCGCGATCGGGTACTGCAGCACGTTGGGCATCATGATCGCGATTCGATCGCCGGGCTTGAGGCCGAGCGCCTGCATCCGGGCGCCGAAGGCGCGGCTGTAATCATCGACCTGGCCGTAGGTCAGTTCCTTGCCGAAGTTGACGTAGGCGACCTGGTCGCGGAACCGATCGCAGCTGGAATCGATGACGTCAACGATCGAGGCGAACTCGGCCAGGTCGATTTCCGCCGGCACCCCGTCCGGATACGCCGCCAGCCATGGTTTGTCTGTCATAGGTACTACCCCTGGTTATTATGGTGGTCAAAAACTGAAGCTTGGCACACCCGGTGGCCGCAGACAAGTCGCAGCGCGCAAGGCAAATCGCGCCTTGACGAAGGCTTCAGCGGTTTGCCCGCAGGCCGGACCGGGTATATCATCGCTAGGGTTGCGATCCGGGCTGTGATATGGGCGAACAGAACGTACAGCGCTCCGGCGACGAAAGTCTGCGTCGGGCCTTCATGAAAGCCCTGCTGGACGAGGTCCGGGCGCTGGAAGACATGCACGCGCGCGGCATGTTCGAAGACGGCGTGCGGCGCATCGGCGCCGAGCAGGAAATGTTTCTGGTCGACCAGGCCAATCGACCGGCGCTGTCGGCGATGCAGGTGCTTGACCAGACCGACGACCCGCGCTTCACCCACGAGCTGGGGCTTTTCAACCTGGAAGCCAATCTGTCGCCGCTGGATCTCGGCGGTGACTGTCTGCGCAAGCTCGAACAAGAAGCCGATGAGGTGGTTCAGCTGGCCCGGGAGGCGGCGGCCAAGGTCGGCAGCCGGATCGCGCTGGTCGGCATCTTGCCCACCCTGACCAAGGATCACCTCAGCCTGGACGCAATGGTGCCGATGGCGCGCTACTTCGCCCTCAACGAGGCGCTTTTGCGGCTGCGCGGCAGCAATTTCCAGATCTCCATCAAGGGCATCGACCAGCTCAACCTCAACCACGACAACCTGATGCTGGAAGCCTGCAACACCAGTTTCCAGGTCCACTTCCAGGTCGACGCCGACGAGTTTGCGCGCCTGTACAACATTGCCCAGGTCGTGACCGGCCCGCTGCTGGCGGCTTGCGTCAATTCACCGATCCTGCTCGGTAAACGCCTGTGGCACGAGAGCCGGATCGCGGTGTTCGAGCACTCCATCGACGCCCGTTCCCAGGCCCACGCCGCGCGCGGGCACAAGCCGCGGGTGCATTTCGGCGATCAATGGGTCGAGGAGTCGGTCATCGAGATCTTCAAAGAAGACATTGCCCGCTTCCGGGTCATCCTGACCACAGAGTTCGAACAAGACCCCATCGGCATGGTCGCCCGAGGCGAGGCCCCCAAGCTCAACGCCCTGCGCCTGCACAACGGCACGGTCTATCGCTGGAACCGCGCCGTATACGGCATTTCCGCCAACGGCAAGCCCCACCTGCGCATCGAGAATCGAGTGATCCCGTCGGGCCCGACCGTCCTCGACGAGATCGCCAACTCCGCCTTCTTTTTCGGCATGATGGCCAAGCTGTCGCGTTCGGTCGACGACGTCCGCGACCATTTCAATTTCGGCGACGTCAAGGCCAACTTCATGGCCGCAGCGCGCGAGGGCCTGAGGGCCCAGCAGATCTGGTTTGACGAGTCCCAGATGACCGCCCAGGAGCTGATCCTGGATATTCTGCTGCCGGCCGCGCGCGAGGGGCTGGCCGAGGCAGGGATCGACGGCGACGACATCGACCGCTATCTCGGCGTGATTCAGGCCCGCGTCGAGCGCCGGCGAACCGGCTCGCGCTGGCAGCTGGAGTCGCTCGAACAGATGCGCGGATCGGCCAGCCCGCATGAATGCCTGCGCGCCCTGACCGGCAGCATGATCGCGCAACAGGAAAACGGCCGCCCGATCGCGGAGTGGACGCTGGCCAAGTTTTGCCACGACCAGGACTGGCGCGACAGCTATCGAACCGTCGGGCAGTTCATGGCCACCGATCTGTTCACGGTTCGGCCCGATGACATCGTCGATTTTGCCGCCAGCCTGATGGAGTGGCGCTACGTTCGCCACGTCCCGGTCGAGGATGATTCCGGCCAGCTGCTCGGGCTGATTTCGCAGCGCCAGCTGCTGCGGCTGGTCGCGCGCGGCGCGCGCGGCCCGGAACCGGTGACGGTGCGCGACATCATGCATGCCGACCCCATTTCGATCAGCCCTGACACCACCACCGTGCAGGCCATTCGCATGATGCGCGAGAAGCGCCTCAGCTGCCTCCCGGTCGTGGACCGAGAGGGCAAATTGATCGGTCTGGTCACCGAGCACGATCTGGTGGCGGTGGCCGGTCGGCTGCTGGAGAGCTACCTGGGCGATTCTTCTTGAAAGCGCTTGCCGCGCTCGGCTTGGTCGCGCTTGTGGTGCTGGGCGGCTGTGCTCGCGCCCCGGTCGAAGAGCAGATCCGGCACAAGCTGCAGGCCATGGCAACGGCGGTCGAAGAGGGCGAGGTGCGGGATTTCATGGCGCCGCTGGCCGACGACTTTGCCGCCGATACCTGGCAACTCGACCGCCGCGGCGCCCGCCTGCTGCTCAACCGCGAACTGCGCGCCCGCGAGCGTATCCGCGTGCGCCTGCTCGATATCGAGGTGGAGCCTGCGAGCGAACAGCGCGCCAGCGCGCGCTTTCATGCCGTGCTGACCGGCGGCTCGGGCTTGATCCCGAGCGAGGGCAGCTGGTACCGGGTCAGCACCGGCTGGCGCCTGGACGGCAGCGACTGGGTCCTGATCAACGCGTCCTGGGAGCGCGTAGCCGGGCGCTGATTCTCAGGTTTTGAGAAAGCGCCAGGCGATCCTCCCGGGATGGAGGATTTGCCCTTGTCACCGCGGGTCGCCGACTGGTTTCATGCCCGCTTCGAGCAGCCCACCCCGATCCAGCGCCGCGCCTGGCCCAGGGTCTATTCAGGGCACAGCTGCCTGATCGCTGCGGGAACCGGGCAGGGCAAGTCTCTGGCCGCGCTGCTGCCGCTGATCGACCGCCTGCTCCAGTCCCCGGCCGGCGGGCGCATCCTCTACGTAGCCCCGCTGCGGGCGCTGTCGAACAATATGGCCGAGGGACTGATCGAGCAGATCGACAGCCTGTGTGCGGGTCGACCGCGAGCGCTGCGGGTGGCGGTCCGAACCGGCGATACGCCCCTGGCGCAAAGGCGGGCGCAGCTTCGCCGTCCACCGCAGCTGCTCTTGACGACGCCGGAATCGCTGTTCGTGCTGCTCGGCAGCGCCGGCGGTCGGCGCTTGCTGTCGGGGTTTTCGGCCGTGGTTGTCGACGAAATCCATGCCCTGGCCGACAGCAAGCGCGGCGCCCACCTGGCGCTGTCTCTGGGGCGCGTTGACGCGCTGATCGGCAAGCGCGAGCTGCAGCGGATCGGCTTGAGCGCCACCGCCCGTCCGCTGCGCCGCATGGCGCGTTTTCTGGTCGGCACCGACCGGCCTTGCGCCATGGTAAGCAACGCGCTGGCGGTCCCGGTCGACGTCCGGCTGGAGGTGGGCGCCGAACCACTGCAAAGTCTCGCCGGCCAGGGGCGGTGGGCGTTCGTGATTGAGCGTTTGGCCGAGTTCACGCGCGACGGCGAGCGCGTGCTGGTGTTCTGCAATACGCGAGCGCTGGTCGAACGGCTGGCGGCAGCGCTGGCCGAACGGCTGGGCGAGCGCCGCGTGGCCGCTCACCACGGCAGCCTGGGTCTGGCGCGTCGCAGCGCCGTAGAGCAGGGCTTGCGCGCCGGCGAGCTC